>JAEUKM010000043.1 GCA_016793085.1 Rhodospirillaceae bacterium | reverse complement strand
TTTTCTTCACGCTCTTTTTCTTCGCTGCCTTGAGCGCCGGTTTCTTTTTGGGCGCCGGTTTCTTCTTCGGCTTGGCTTTTGCTTTCTTCTTGGGCTTTGCTTTTGCTTTCTGCGCGGCAGGCTTGGCGGCCCGCACGCGCGGCATCGGGGGCGGCATCAGGCTTTGCGTGAATTCCAGCATTTCCTCGTTGGGGCCCTTCACCATCATCATGGCGTAACCGGCCCCGTCATCCCGTATCACCGTGGGCGGCGTGACGATCTCAACCCCCGCAGCACTCAAGCGCCGGTGCAAGCCCGCAAGATCGGTGGTGTCGTGCGTCAGAAGCGAGAAGCCCAGGTGACCCGGTTTCATACGGTCGACCAATCTTTTTCCCGTACGGTCGAAGAAATGCACGCAGAGGATTTTGCCGCTGGCCTCGGGGCTGTCGGCGAACATCAGGAAATGGATGCGCGTGCCCTTGGGCGTGCCGGTGAGGTCATTCACCAGGTTACGGTACTGCTCGGGCGTTTCGGCATCGGTGACGGCCTTTAGGCCCAATAGGTCGGCATAGAAGCGCCGCGTGGCCGCAAGGTCGCCCGCGACGATGGAAATGGTGGGGATTTCGCTGAAAGGTCCGTGCGGCGCGCCCTTGCGCATGGAGGTTATGGAATGCCGATGCCCCACCATCAGCAGCACCGGAACGCCATCGGGCCCTGAGAACAGGCATTCCTCCGAGATCGTGTCGGCGATCTGGTGATAGACCGGCGGCGACCGGAATTTGTAACCGGCCCGCTCGATTTTCTGGACCGCATTCAAAATGGGATCGGCCACATAGAAGTCGATGGCCTTGATGCCGACATCGGTGCCGGTATCTGCATCGGCGTTCTCGCTGCCATGGTCGATGCGCACTTTTTGCGTCGGTGTCGGGGTGAACTGCACCAGCCGCAGCCGCCCGATGGGATACCCTTGGCATGACAGCTCGGCCATGATGGCCGTGGTCCCTGCGGGCAGCTTCCAGGCGTTGAGCAGGCTTTGCGGCACGCGGCCAGCGCGCTCCTCTTTCAGGCCCATGGTGTCACGGAACAGGGCCAGCGCCTGCGCCATGTTGCTGACGCCCAGCGTCGCCAATCGCATTGCCGAAACCATGAGACCCTCCCCGTATCCGCCCGTGCGTTCGATGCACAACTATACGCAATTGAGCGGTGGTCCCGCGAGGGTGAGCTTGCCTATGATGGCAGGGCGGTCGCAGGCTGAACTGGGAGGGGAAAGCCATGCTGCGTTTCGGTTTCATGGCGGCGCTTGTGCTGACGCCGGCACTTGCCTTCGCCCAGGCCGCCACCATTCCCTTCGATATGCGCAACCGCGTTACCACCGAACTGGCGCCGGGGCTATACACCTTCGGCAATTTCTCGGCGCGCAGCATTTTTGTGGTGGGTGACGACGGCGTGATCGCGACCGACCCCGTCAGCACCGATTTCGCCAAAGACATGCGCGCAGCGATTTCAAAAGTCACCGACAAGCCGGTGAAATATGTGGTCTACAGCCACCAGCATTGGGACCACATCAACGGCGGGAAAATCTTCAAGGACGAAGGGGCCACCTTCATTTCCCACGAAAACTGCATCAAGCACTTCACCAACACGCCTAATCCAAATGTCATAATGCCCGACAAAACCGTGAAGGGCGGCGAAACGGTTGCGGTGAAGGGTAAAACCCTGAACCTGATGTACTTCGGGCGCAATCACGGCGACTGCATGCTGGTGATGCAGGTGCAGGGCACCGATGTACTGTATGTGAACGACTTGGTGACGCCCTACTCGCTGGGCCTGGGTTTCATGCCCGACTACGACCCCAAAGAGTGGGCGCGCACGTTAAGAGAAATCGAAGCGCGGCCCGACTGGCAGCGCATGGTGGGCGGCCACGGCGTGCCCTTCGGCAAGCGCGACGCCGTGGCGCTCAGGCGCGATTTTCTGGAGCAACTGATGACAGCGGTGAAAGCCGAGATGGACAAGGGCCGCAGCGCCGACGAAATCGCGGCCACCATCAATCTCCCCGACTTCAAGGACGTGCGCGGTTACAAGGAACAGATCGGCCGCGCGGCGGAGCGGATTTATCATTACTACGAAATGGGCTGGTAGGAGGGCGCGATGAACCTGAAAACTTTCACGGCGGCGGCACTGTTGGCGGCATCTTCGGCCTGGGCGCAAACCCCCGCAACCGCGCCTCCAGTGCCCGTAACGCCGCCCTCGCCCGCAGAGCTTTTAAAGCCCGCCCCCAACTCCAGTTGGAGCGCCTTCAGCGTGCGCGGCTCCGACGTCATCGAACTGGCGCCAGGGCTTTACACCTTCCGCTACCAGGGCACGCGCAACATTTTCATGGTCACCAAGGACGGCGTGATCGCATCCGACCCCATCAACACCGAGGCGGCGAAACTGCTGCGCGCGGAAATCCGCAAAGTCACCGACAAGCCGGTGAAATACGTCGTCTATTCCCACAACCACTGGGACCATGCGCCGGGCGGGCAGATTTTCAAGGACGAAGGCGCGAAGTTCATCTCGCACAAGAACTGCGTGGCGCACTTCAAGGACAAGCCCAACCCCGACATCGTCATGCCCGACATCACCTTCGAGAAAACCTACGCCGTGAAGCTGGGCGGGCGGAAACTGGATCTGATCTATCTGGGCGTGAACCACGGCGATTGTCTGATCTTCATGCAGCCCGATACCGAGGGCGGCAAATACCTGTTCGGCGTGGATATCGCCACCCCGGGCGGCGCGCCGCTGACCTACATCCCCGTATACGATCTGCACAACTGGCTGCGCACGCTGAAAGAGCTGGAAGCCATGAACTTCAGCGTGCTGATCCCGGGGCACGGCGTGCCCATCGCCGACAAGTCGAGCCTGAACGAACGGCGGCGCTACATGGAGGCCCTGATGGCCGCCGTAAAGAAGGCGATCGATGAGGGCATGCCGGGCAACGAAATCCCCGACAAGGTGCGCGTGCCTGAGTTCGCGTACTTACGCGGCTACGAAACCAATATCCGCGACAACGTGCGCCGCATCCAGACGTACTACGGGATCGGGGAGTAAGGCTTAAAGCTTCACGCGCTTACAGCTTCGTCGGGTTCGGCGCGTCGCCGTAGACTTCCTTCGGGTCAAAGGTCTTGGCGGCTTCTTCGTACTTGAGGCTTTCGAGCACGCTGCCGAGCGGCTGGCCCAGGGGCACCGAGCGGTAGAAGCAGCTTTTGAAGCCCACGTGGCAGCTGGCGCCCGAGCCGCCCACGCGCACCCGCAGCCAGACGGCGTCTTGATCATCATCAATACGCAGTTCTTCCACCTTCTGCACGAGGCCCGAAGTGCCGCCCTTGTGCCACAGCACCTGGCGGCTGCGGCTGAAGTAGTGGGCCTCGCCGGTTTCGATGGTGAGTTTCAAGGCTTCGGCGTTCATGTAGCCCAGCATCAGCAGTGTGCCGGTGTCGGCATCGGTGGTGACGACGGGCAACAGGCCCTGCTCGTCGAACTTCGGCGCCAGGGTATGGCCTTCTTCCACCTGCTCGACGGTCAGGCGCGGTCCGAAGGTGATGGCGGCGGCAGCGGTCATGGCGGTGGTCCTAAGCTTTGCGAGGGGCCGGAAATGCCCCCCCGAGGGCGCAAAGTCAATCTCGCGATGGGCCGACCTTCGCACCTGCAACAGGCTCTGATGTGGCGTTTTAGGCGATTTTTGCAATCCCTGGGCGGGTAGGGTATCACCCAGCACCCCTTTTCACCGTGCCCCGGGCCCCGTAAGATCGGCTATGTCATTGATTCTCTACAATACTTTGACCCGCCGCAAGGAGCCGTTCGCACCGGCCGACCCGGCCCGCGTGACCATGTATGTCTGCGGCCCCACGGTCTACAGCTACGCGCATATTGGGAATGCACGCCCCCCGGTGGTCTTCGACGTGCTGCACCGGCTGCTGAAGGCCCGGTACGGCCAGGTGGCCTACGCCCGCAACATCACGGACGTGGACGACAAGATCAACGCCGCCGCCAAGGCGCAGGGCACGCCCATCAGCGCCATAACCGACAAATTCGCCCGCATATACCGCGAGGACATGACGGCCCTGGGTGTGCTGCCCCCGACGGCAGAACCCCACGCCACGGCCCATATTCGCGAAATTATCGCCATGGTGGAGGCCCTGATCGCCTCGGGCCACGCATACGCCGCCGAGGGCCACGTGCTGTTCCACGTGCCTGCCTTTGCGGCTTACGGCGCGCTCTCGGGCCGGAACATGGACGACATGATCGCCGGCGCCCGGGTGGAGGTGGCCCCCTACAAGAAAGACCCCGCCGACTTCGTGCTGTGGAAGCCCTCCAGCCCCGACCTGCCCGGCTGGGACAGCCCCTGGGGCCGGGGCCGGCCCGGCTGGCACATCGAGTGCTCGGCCATGATCGGCAAGGTGCTGGGCCCGACCATCGACATCCACGGCGGCGGCAACGACCTGATCTTCCCCCACCACGAAAACGAGATCGCCCAGAGTGTATGCGCCCATGGCGGCGCGCCCCTGGCCCGCTTCTGGCTGCACAACGGCTTCCTGACCATGGACAAGGAGAAGATGTCGAAGTCCTTGGGCAACGTGTTGCTGGTCAACGAACTGGTGAAGATCGTGCCGGGCGAAGCCATCCGCTGGGCGCTGCTCAGCGCGCATTACCGCCAGCCTTTAGATTGGTCTGACGATCTGGTGACGCAGGCCAAACGCACGCTGGACCGCCTCTACCTGGCGCTGGACCAGACGAAGCATATTCAGGCCGCGCAGGTGCCCGTGCCCGAAGCCGTGGCGGCAGCGCTGAACGACGACCTCAATACGCCCATCGCCATGGCCGAGATGGCCAACCTGGTGCGTGCGCTGAACTCGGCCGCGACCGACGCCGAGAAAGCGAAGCTGAAGGGCGAACTGCTGGCGACGGGTGCGGTGCTGGGCGTGCTGCAACAGGACCCGGCCGTGTGGCTGAAGGGCAGCGCGGATTCGTCGGGTGTCGACGCAGCCCACGTGGAAAGCCTGATCGCGCAGCGCAACGCCGCCCGCAAGGCCCGCGACTTCAAGGAAGCCGACAGATTGCGCGACGCCATCGCGGCCCTGGGTGTCGTGATCGAGGACCGCGCCGACGGCACCCACTGGCGCAGGGCGGGCTGACCATGACCGACACCGCGCAAGCCGTCACCAACGCGATTTCGATGCTGGAGACGCTGGTGGCGTTCGATACGGTGTCGCGCAAATCGAACTTGGCGCTGATCGAACATGTACGCGGGCTGTTGGCCGCGCAGGGCATCGAAAGCCGCCTCGTCTATAACGAGTCAAAAACCAAAGCCAATCTGTTGGCGAGTGTGGGACCCAACGTGGCGGGCGGCGTGGTGTTGTCCGGGCATACCGACGTTGTGCCGGTGGAAGACCAGGACTGGCACAGCGACCCGTTCAAGGTGGCCGAGCGCGACGGCAAGTTGTACGGGCGCGGCACGGCGGACATGAAAGCCTTCGTGGCGATTGCCCTGGCCGCCCTGCCCGAGATGGTCAAAGCGCCGCTGAAGCGGCCCATCCATTTCGCGTTCTCCTACGACGAAGAAGTGGGCTGCATCGGCGTGCCGTCGCTGATCACGCTGCTCAATGCCGAACTGCCCAAGCCGTCGGCGGTGATCGTCGGCGAACCCACCGAGATGAAAGTGGTGACGGCGCACAAGGCCGTGACGGGCGTGCGCACGGTCATCACCGGACATGAAGCTCATTCGTCGCAGCCGCACCGGGGCGTGAGCGCCGTGATGATCGCGGCTGAATTGATCGGCTACTTGCAGGCCATGAACGCGCAGGCCGCCAAAGACGGGCCGACGGACCCGCTGTTCGAGCCCGAGCACACCACCATCACCGTCAACAAGATCGAGGGCGGCACCGCGCCCAACATTATGGCCGGGCGCTGCACCTTTCATTGGGATGTGCGGGCCTTGCCCAACGACAATCCCGACGTCTACATCCAGCGCTTCCGCGACCACTGCAACAATGTGGTGCTGCCGCGCATGCGCGCTATCGCCGACAACTGCAAGATCGAGATTTTCCCGCGCGCAGGCACCCCGGCCCTGAAGCCCGACGCCCAGTCCGACGCCGAGCAGCTGGCGCGGGCGCTCACGGGCGACAACGTGACGCGCTATGTCTCCTTCGCCGCCGAAGCCGGGCAGTTTCAGAACTCAGGGCTGGCCACCATCATCTGCGGGCCCGGCTCCATCGCCCAGGCCCACCAGCCCAATGAGTTCATTGAGCGCAGCCAGATCGACCTGGGCGTGAAGTTCATGAATGACCTGATCCGGCATTTGAGTAGGTAAAAAATTTTGGCGCGGGTTCAGCGGGTGAAGGGACACCTAGCTTCCGTTGGCAAGCGAAGCGTGCTTACGGAAGCTGGTGCTTGCGCAGCGCGTCAGCGCGAGCATGATCGAACTACGCGGCCGAAGGCCGCAAAAACAATAAGGCGAGGGTTCGAGAGGAGTCTGTGGCCTGCCCCCCTCGCTTCGCTCGAAGGGGCACAAGCTTTTGTAAAGGCG
This sequence comes from Rhodospirillaceae bacterium, assembly GCA_016793085.1. GTDB lineage: Bacteria > Pseudomonadota > Alphaproteobacteria > Rhodospirillales > Rhodospirillaceae. The sequence continues at coordinate 4,329 of JAEUKM010000043.1, read as the reverse complement.
CTGCGCGCCTTAACAAAAGCTAAGTGGAGCGGGTGAAGGGAATCGAACCCTCGCGTTCAGCTTGGGAAGCTGACAGGCTACCATTACATCACACCCGCGATGCTGGACCCTATTTCGCCCGATGCTGTACCGTGGCATGACCTTCAAATCAAGATAAGCAAGGACGTAAAGCATTGGAGCTGTTGGGCTTGAGCCTGTGGGCGTGGGGATGCGCGGCGGCCTTAACCATTGCGTTGGGGTTGCTCTCGCTCATCGACTTCAAGACCGGCTACCTGCCCGACATGATTGTGGGCCCCCTGGCGCTGGCGGGCCTGGCCATTGCCATCATCGGCTCACCAATTGGCGTCAGTTGGCAGATGGCGCTGCTGGCGGCCTGCATCAATGGCGCGGTGTTCTACGGCCTGCGCTGGCTGGTGAGCAAAATGAAAGGCCGCGAGGCCATGGGCCTGGGCGATGTGAAACTGATCGCCGCCGGCGGGCTGTGGCTGGGGCCCCTCGCCCTGCCCTACATCATGGCCGTGGGCGGCATCGCCACGCTGCTGGGCGCGGGCCTCGCCGGGCTGATCACCCGCAAGCCCGTCTGGCGCGGCGAGATGCCCCTGGGGCCCGGCCTATGTTTGGGAATCTGGGGCGTGTTTGTCGCAGGCCTTTTTGTTTGAAAGCCAAGCCTTGAACCCGATCATTTACCTGCCCTGCGAAATCAAGAACCGCGAGTTCGACTCGCGCCTGATGGTCGCCGCCCACGCGCTGCACCAGGGCTACACCGTGGTGCTGGGCCAGCAGTGGGCCTTCGCCCGCAACACGCCGACTTTGCCCGAAGGCGTCATGCTGGTGAAAACGGTCAACGCCATCCAGGCCGAGTTCATGGAAGACCTGAAAGCCACCGGCCACATCGTCGCGGGCAGCGACGAGGAAGTGCTGGCCATGGCAAGCGCTGACGGCTTTCTGCTGCCCGTCTCGCCGCGCGCGGTGAAGGCCGCCGACGTGTTCCTGGCCAATTCCGCCCAACACCGCGATGCGCTGCTGGGCGCCTATCCCGACCTCAAAGACAAAATCACCGTCACCGGCAATCCGCGCATCGACCTGATGAGCCCGGCGCTGCGCCGCAAGTTCCAGCCCGAGGCCGACGCCATCCGCCGCAAGATGGGGCCCTTTGTGCTGTTCAACACCAACTACGGGTCCACCAACTCGGTCTGGGGCGATTTTAAAGAGGCCGCGAAAATCGCCATACAGGCGGGACTGCTGGATAGGAACGACCCGGCCAGCGTTCAGCGCTACAACGATCTTCTGGCCTTCGAGCAGGCCAACATGCAGGCGCTTCTGGACGTGATGAAGTCCGTCGCCAACGACAGCACCACGCACCGCGCCGTCATCAGGCCCCATCCGGGCGAGAAGGTCGATTTCTGGCAGCGCTTCACCGCGCATGCGCGCATCACGGTCGTGCCGCGGTCGCACCACATTCCGTGGCTGATGGCCGCCGACCTGGTGGTGCACACCTGCTGCACCACGGGCATGGAAGCGCTGGCCTTGGGAACTCCGGCCATCAACGTCAGTCCGGTGCCGCAGAACTGGTGGTACGGGCTTTATCTGATGAAGCATGTGAACTGCTGCATCACCGACAGCGCCGAGGCGGCGCAAGCCGTTCAAACGTACCTCAGCAGCCGCAGCGGCCCCCTGGCCGATCAGGAGGGGTACTATAAAAAGCTCGGCGACTGGTTCCCCACCCTGAACACACGCGACGCCGCCAAACGCATGGCCGACGCCCTGATCGCGGCCTTGAAAGCGCGCGGGGCGCACAAGCCGGTGAAGTTCACCTGGGCCCTGCGCGGCGAGGCGTTCAAGCACGACGTACGCACCGACAACCAGCGCGACAAGTTCAGCGTGACCCCGCAGGAAGTTGTGGACGGGCTGAAGTATTTCATGACCGCCGACAAGCTTGAGCGCACGTTCGACCTCAAGCAGTTGGACGATAGTCTGTTTCTGCTCCAACCCGCTTAAGTGCAAACAAAAACGGCGCCTGCCGGGGCAGACGCCGTTCCTGAAACTTCAATGTTACCCGATCAGACTTTCTGGCCGAAGAAGGTGTAGCGGAATTCGCTGCCTTCGTTGCGGAAGCTGCTGTCGTAGTAGTCGAGGTAGATGCACTTGAAGATGCCGAACTTCTGCTTCATGTCCTCTTCACTGTCCGTGAAGTTGAGGCAGATGTCGTAGTCCAGGCGGTCGGTCTTCAACTGCACGCGGTGCAGGCCGTCGCCGATCGGCGTGCTGTGCTTCTTGTAGTAGCACTGCGAACCGGTCATGGAGGCGTAGATGAAGCCGCCGGTCTTCATGCTCTTGTGGATCGAACGCAGGGCCGCGTCGAAATCGGTATCCGACAGGAAATCCAGCGTCTGGATGGAGATGGCGATATCGACATTGCCGCCCGCGTGCACCAGGTTGGGGTCCGGCTTCGGGTCCACCTTGACGAAGTGATCGGGGATCTTCGGCATGCGCTTGCGCGCCAGTTCCAAATCCTGCTCGCTGATGTCGACGCCGTACACGTCGAACCCGAGATCGTGGAAATAGCGGCAGGCCGAGCCCGCGCCGCAGCCGAAGTCGAGCAACTTCTCGTGCTTCGAGCCGTCGATGCCGTAATCGAACTTCAGGATGCGGCCGTACATGCGGAAAATGAAGCTTTCCACGTTCGGCGCCGGGTAGCCGTAATGGTCGTAATAGGCTTTGTTCAAATCCAAGTACTCAGTCATTCGTCTCTCCTTAAGCGATCAGGCAAACGCGGCAAAGGCGCGCGCGGGGGTTGGGCTTAAAACTCAGGTGTAATCTTCAAGTCCGCCGTCGCGCACCACGTCGAGGGTCGAGCAGTGCAGCCCGCCCAGCATCGAATAGCAGTGGCGCATGCGCACGGGGATGACGGTGAATTTCTTCTGTTCCAGGGCTTTGATCATCGCGGTCTGTCGATCATGAACCATGACCGTCTGCGGATCAATTGAGAACACATTCAGGCCCGCCCACGGCGAGGAAATGTGCTCGATGTTGGAGGCAACCCCCATGGCTTTCAGTTCGTGGAACACCGGCGTGCGCACGTCGCGGTGAAAGTTCACTTCTTCCTCGGGCAGCGGCGGCACGTCGCCGAAATAGAACTTCTCCCACTTGGCGAACAGGGCCGGGCAGTTGTCGGCGTTCACGCGCGCCTGGTTCAACAGCACGAAGCCTGGCTTCAAGGGCAGAATGGTCGAGTCCAGATGCGATGACCGATAAGCGTTGGTCACGTGCACGCGGTACTCATCGCCCAGGATCGACTTCAGCCACTTGCCGGCCAGCTGGTTGCCGGTGCTGGAGACGAGATACAGGATATCCTTGCCGAAGCGGATGATGTTGGCCGCGTCGAAGACGATTTCGTTTTCCACCAGGCGATGGAACTTCTCGGTGAGGCCCCGGCTCAAATCCTTGTGCAGGCGGTCCTCTTCTGACTCGAGCTTGGTGACGGGCCGCTCGTATTCCTTCAGGTAGTCGCCCACCAGCCGCGGTGTGGGCGCGTAAATCCACTGCATCCCATGCTCGTAGTAGTGCTCGTAGATGATCTTCTGCACGGCATAATGCTCGAACAGGCGGAAGCGGGCCGACGGGGCGCTGGCGATCAATTTGTTGCCGAAGACAATGTGCAGATCGCGCATGTTGTAGATGTCGAAGCCCGTCGCCAGCCAGTTGGGCGTGCGGAAGGTAGGGCTGGCTTCGTTCCAGGTGGGGCGGCGCACAACGGCGCCAGAGGACTTCAAGATCGAAGCGATCCCGTCCAAATCCTCGGCCACCTCGTCCAGGTACCATTGCGGATAGGCGCGCATGACGATTTTTTTGGCTTTTTCCAGCTTGGCTTCATCGCCATCGGGCACTTCCAGCGGCGGCGAGAAGCTGTCGATGGTGCCGACAATCACTTCGCGCAGTTTGCTCCATTCGTCGTGGGAGTTGATTTTCATTTCAGCGTTTTTCCTTCGGGCGGGGTCTTTTAAGTGTCCGCGGTGATGCCGCAACCGGGCCAATCCGCAAAGTGACAATGCTTTAGTGTTGAAAGGGTTTAATTTTTAGCCACTTCAATCTTTAACCACTGGGATCCTTGAATTGGCCCGCAACCATTTCGGCCTTCAGGGGGGTGGCCTCGTCAATATCGGCCGCCGCCGTTAAGCCAATAATGCGGTCGTAGTATTTGGGCAATAGCCCGCCGCCGGGGCGGATGATGCGGATATTCCGGGACGAGAAGGCCTCGCCCTTTTTCACGGGCGCCACCACGAAAATCGAGGGCCGTTCCCACACCGAGGCGGCTTCGGCGTCCACCTG
>JAEUKM010000041.1 GCA_016793085.1 Rhodospirillaceae bacterium | reverse complement strand
GGCGCATCTCCTGCATCATGCGCATCAGATCTTCCGGCCCCATGGCGCGGGCGTTGGGCTCGGGGTTCAGCATGGCCTGGCTGCCCTCGGGGATGCGGCTGGCCAGTTCGCGGGTGTACTGGGCGATGGCGCGCTGCAATTCGTTGATCAGCCGCGTGATCTCCTCGGGCGGCGCCCCGCGCTCAAAGGCTTCTTTCAGCGCGCGCTCGGCTTCGTCCAGGCGCTGTTCGGCGACCGCCAGGTTGCCGTCCTCGATGCGCACCGCCGCCGCCCACAGGATCGGCGGCAGCGAGCCGTCGGTGGGTGCTGCTTCGTCGTAGGCCAGCCGGTACTTCACGGCCGAGAGTTGCAGATGCACCTTGGGGTCGCCGCCGAAGCTCTGCGGCTGCTGAAGAATGCCCGCAACCGTCCGGAACGCGGGCTTCACCAGATTCTCAGGTTTGTCCGACAGCAGGAAGCCGCGCCGGATGGCGATGAGGTCCTTGGCGACGGGATGCTGGAACACACGCTCGGGCAATATCACCTGTTGGAAGTTGCTGGGGGCGCTTTGCCCGGCCTGGTCCGTCACGATCAACTGCACCAGCACCGGCTGCCCGGCCCAGGGGTGCGCCGTCAGGTCGTGCAGGCTGACTTGCGTTGCTTCTTTTGGATTGAAGGGCGGCACGGCCACGTCGAAATCAATCGACTCTTCGGGTGCTTCGGGCTCGATAACGGCATCCGGCTTCACGATATGCGCCGTCACCTTCTCGATGCCGTAGTCGTCGGTGGCGTGGTAATCGAGCCGCAGGCGCCAGCGCCCGGCCTCGCGCGGCTCGCGCACAAAGGCGATGGTGGGCGGCAGGTCGGGCACGGTGTCGATGTTCCACTGGCCTAGGGTGCGTCCGCGCTGCTTCACCGTCAGCGTGTCGGTGCGCGGCAGTTCCTGCTCCAGGCGCTGCGATTTGTCGGCCAGCTTCTCAAGCGTGTAGGCCGCATCGTCCAGCGTCACGGTGGTTTCGCGCGGCGTGCCGGTGACGACCACCAGCATCGTGCTGCGCTCGGCCACGTCCAGGGTGCGGGGCTGCGGCGTATCGCCGCGCGCCGGCCATTCGACGAAGACCGGCGAGCGGCCGGTATAGGCGGGCGGCGTCATCCAGATTTTCACGCTGGGGCCGGTGGTGCTGTCATCAAAGGTGGGCCATGCGGCGCGCATCATGCGCGATCCCATGTCGCCCCAGCTTCCGGCCCCGGCGATAAATAGCGCGATAATCGCGGCGGCGCGGATGGTGTAGCGGTCGCGTGCGGCCACACCGGGCGCGGGCCAGAAGGCGTGGATGCGGCTTAAGTTCTCGCGCGCCCGCTGCTGGTGGGCTTGCCACAATGTTTGCTGGAACGGCGACAGTGCTCCGCCCGCCGCAGTGTCCTGCACGGTGGTGAGCGGGCGGTGTGCAACGCTCTGTTCCAACCGCGCCTGGGCGGCAGCAAGGCTGGGCCAGGTAAAATCCTTGAAGTCGCGCCGCGCCAGCGCGCCGAGGCCGGCCACGGCGGCGATCAGCGCTGCGATGTGCAGCCAGCCCGGCAGAGCAGGCAAGAGGTCCGTCAGCGCCAGGGCGATGACAACGCCCGCCGCCGAAGCCGTGCGCCAGCCCTGCGCCCACAGCCGTTCCCAGGCCAAGGCCGCCCAGGCGGCGGCCAGGCGCAGCCGTAGAGATAGCGCGATGGGGTTGGCGGCCAGTGTCATGGCCCAGAGTTTACGGGGGGCAGCCTAGCCTGCCAATGCAAAGCCCCCCGGTTTAGCCGCCCCGGCAGATGACCATTTTGTGAGGTGGCTATTTCAGCCAGGCCGGAAGCTGTTCCAGGGCCAGCATTTCATCGAAGGTGGGGCGGCGGCGCACCACCGCCCAGCTTGCGCCATCCACCAGCACTTCCGGCACCAGGGGCCGGGTGTTGTAGGTGCCCGACATGGTGGCCCCGTAGGCCCCCGCCGTCAGGAACGCCACCAGATCACCCTCGGCCAGCGCAGGCAGGGGCGCGTCGGTCGCAAACTTGTCCGAGCTTTCGCAGACCGGGCCCACCACGTCGTACTTCGTTTGCAGGGCTCCTTGCGCCGGTTCGCGCACCGGGATGATGTCGTGGCGGGCGTCGTACATGGCCGGGCGCACGAGGTCGTTCATGCCTGCATCCAGCACCGCGAACTTTTTGGCCGTGCCGGTCTTCAGCACCGTCACGGCGGCCACCAGTACGCCCGCGTTGCCGACGATCACGCGGCCCGGCTCGAACGAGAGCTTGCAACCCATGTTGCCGAAGACGCGGCCGACCATCTGGCCGTAGGCGGCGGGCAGCGGCGGCGCGGCGGCGGAAAAGTCGTAGGGCACGCCCAGGCCGCCGCCCAAATCCAGATGGTCGATCTCGATGCCTTCCGCGCGCAAGGCCAGCGTCATCTCGCGCACGCGCAAGAAAGCGTTCTCGAACGGCGCCAGGTCCGTGATCTGCGAGCCGATGTGCACGGCAATGGCGGTCGGTTTCAGGCCCGGCAGGGACTTGGCCTTGCGGTAGAGGCCAGGGGCCAACGTCCACTCGATGCCGAACTTGTTCTCTTTCTTGCCGGTGGTGATTTTTTCATGCGTGCCCGCATCGACGTCGGGGTTGACGCGCAAGGCCACGCGCACGGTCTTGCCCGCCGCCGCGGCCACGGCGCTTAAGGACAGCATCTCGCTTTCGGACTCGATGTTGATCTGGCCCACGCCCACGTCCACCGCGTAGCGCAGTTCCTCTTTCGTCTTGCCGACACCCGAGAACACGCAGTCGGCGGCCTTGGCCCCGGCCTTCAAGGCCAGTTGCAGTTCGCCGCCCGAAACGACATCAAAGCCAGCGCCCAGATTCGCCAGCGTGCGCAGCACGGCGAGATTGCTGTTGGCCTTGACGGCGAAATGCACCGCCGTGTCCATCTGGCCGAAGGCCTTGCGGAACACGTCCAGGTGTCGGGCCAGTGTCGCCGTGGAATAGCAATAGAACGGGGTGCCGACCTTGGCGGCGATCAGCGCCAGCGACACGTCTTCGGCGTGCAGCACGCCCTTCTTGTAGGCAAAATGATGCATGAAACGCTTACTGCTTGGGATACTGCTGCGGATAAGTGCTGCCCGCGGGCGGAGTGAGGTCGCCGCGCTTGCCGCAGGCCGACAGCGCCACCGTGCCGATCAGCAACGCTACCACCGTCAGAATGATGTTTTTCATCGGTCGTGTCCTATTTCAGGAACCGGTCGCGCGCGGACTTAACTTGCGCGCGCACGTTCTCGGGCGCGGTGCCGCCATAGCTGACACGGCTGGCGGCAGCGGCGTCCACCGTTAGGATATCGAGCAGGTCCTGCGTGATGCGCGGCTCGATGGATTGCAGTTCGGCCAGCGAAAGTTCGCGCAGTTCCACACCCTTGCTTTCGGCCAGCTTTACGGCGCGGCCGGTGATGTGGTGCGACTCACGGAAGGGCACGTTCAGCTTCTGCGTCACCCAGTCGGCCAGGTCGGTCGCCGTGGAGTACCCTGACCGCGCGCTGTCTTTCATGCGTTCAGAAACCGGTTGCAGATCGGCGATCATGCCGGTGGTGGCGGCCACGCACAGTTCCAGCGTATCGATGACGCCGAACAGCGCTTCTTTGTCTTCCTGCATATCCTTCGAATAGGTCAGCGGCAGGCCCTTCATCACGGTCAAAAGGCCCACCAGCGCGCCGATGACGCGGCCGGCCT
>JAEUKM010000030.1 GCA_016793085.1 Rhodospirillaceae bacterium | reverse complement strand
AGGGCCCCTCTGATATCATACATACACGTATGTTTTCGGAGAATTTTGTATGAATATGACAGTATCCATGGCTGACGAAGCCGCGAGCCGCAACCTCACCTCGCGCAGCCCGCGCGTGGCCCAACGCCGCGAGCGCATGCGCCAGAACGTACTGCGCGTCGGCGCCAAGATGTTCCTGGACCGCGGCATCGAGAACGTGAGCGTGGAGGAAATTCTGGCGGCGGCGGGCCTGGCCCGCAGCACCTTCTACAGTTTCTTCACCAGCAAGCGCGATCTGGTGTTCCACATCCTCGACCCGGTGTTTCAGACCGGTGTCACGCACATGAAGGATCTGCAGGGTAAGTCGCCCGCAGATGTCGTTTATGGCGTCATCGATATGTACCCGATGCTGTGGGAAAAATACGGCGAGGCCCTGTTCCTGCGCATCGGCCACGACGAATTTGCGCTGATCGCCAAGACGCACAACCAGTACGTCGAGATGCTGGATAAATGCTTCGGCGCCGTGGAAGCGGCGGGCATTTTGCGCAACGGCAGTTCGGCCCACACCCAGCGCCTGATCGCGCGTTGTGCGATTGAAGTGGTGCGGGTGTACCGCAACGACCCCAATTTCAAGCGGCTTTACCGCGCGACGATGGAGGGCATGCTGCTCACCGACGACGCGCACAGGCCTGCTATCTAAAAAAGCACAAGCCGGGCGGCTTTCACCGCCCGGCTTCGTTTTTCGGGCTGTGATGGTTCAGACGACCACCAGCTTTACGTCGATGTTGCCGCGCGTGGCATGCGAGTACGGGCAGATGGTGTCCGCTTCGGCCACCAAGGCTTCGGCATCATTGCGCGAGACACCGGGCAGGTTGATCTCCAGCGTCACGGCCAGGCCGAAGCCTTTGTCGGACCGCGGGCCGATGCCCACCGTGGCCGTAACCGTGGTCTCCGCCGGCACCTTGGCGTGCTTGCCTTGCGCCGAGACGAACTTCAGCGCGCCCAGGAAGCAGGCCGAATAGCCCGCCGCGAACAGCTGTTCGGGGTTGTTGCCCTTGCCGTTGCCGCCCAGTTCTTTCGGGGTGGCCAGGACGACGTCCAAAGCACCGTCGGTGGTGCGGGCGCGGCCGTCGCGGCCGCCGTTGGCAGTGGCGCTGGTGGAATAGAGGATCTTGGTGGTCATGTGTGGCTCCTGTTAATAAATCGATCACGATTAGATCGTGCGCGAGTTATATGTCTCCCCTGACAGGTTGTCAAGCCTTGCGATTTAATCGTGTACGATTTATATTGTGGCCATGTTAACCAATTCCCTCACCCCCGGGGCCAAAAGCCCCCAAACCGGGCCTCAGCCCCTTGGCGGCCAGTCCGCTGAAACCCCGGCCTCCCTGGACGGGTTTTTGTGCTTTGGCGTCTATTCCACAGGGCTGGCCTTCAACCGGGTCTACAAGCCCCTTCTGGACAGGCTGGGCCTGACCTACCCCCAGTACATCGCCATCGTCGCCCTGCTTGAGAAGGACGACCAGATGGTCAGCGAATTGGGCGAGAAGCTGTTCCTGGAATCCAACACCCTCACCCCGCTGATCAAGCGGTTGGAGAGTGCGGGCCTAGTGACGCGGCGGCGCGACAGTGCCGATGAGCGCGTGGTGCGCGTCAGCCTGACCGATAAGGGCCGCGCCGCGGCACAGGAATCGAACTGCATTTCGGCGGATATCCTGAAGGCCACCGGCTTGACCCTGCCCGAGCTGCAGGAATTGCAGAAAAAACTGGTGCGCCTGCGCGACACCATGACGGCGGCGAGCGGCAAAACGCGGGCGGCGTAAGCGCACCGCGCGCTCGGGATATAGAAATCAACACATCGCAACTTGCCGCTTTTGCGGAAAGCGGGCAGAAACGCTGCCCTGTTGTGTTGTTCATCTGACAGCGAGACCGCCATGCCCACCGCGCAGATCAATCATCATAAAATGTATTATGAAGTTCACGGCACGACCGGCGACCCGGTGCTGCTGATGGGCGGCTGGGGCACCTTCTGCCACGGCGGGCACGTACACCTGCCGCGCGGCCTGACCGACAAGCACCGCGTAGTGATTATCGATTACCGCGGCATCGGCGAGTCCGACGACGACTTAAGCGTAGCCCCCTCCATCGGTCTCTATGCCGACGATGCGATTCAATTGCTCGAACACTTAGGTTTCAAAACTAACGTGCATCTCATCGGGCTGGTGGGCATGGGGGCATGCATCAGTCAGGTGATCGCCATCAAGCGTCCGGACATGGTGCGCTCGATGATGAACATGGGCGCGTGGTGCGATACCACGGATAAGCACTTTGTCGATCACATCGAGATTTTGCGCACCGTGCACCGCGACGCGGGCTGGGAAGCCTTCCAGCGCCTGGTGTGTATCCTGAGTTTCACGCCCGAGTACTACAACGAAAACCACGCAAAGCTGCTGGGCCCGCAAGGCCCCTGGCGCGAGCTAAACGGCCGTTATGCTGCCCACGACCGCTTCATCACCGCCTGCCTGAACCACAACGTGCGCGGCCAGTTGAAGCAGATCAAATGCCCGTCGCTGATCGTGCACAGCCACCTCGACATCGTGACAGGCCCGCGCCTGACCAAGACCATCGAGAAGAACATTCCCGGCGCCAAGGGCCTCGACCTGCCCGATGTCGCGCACGTGGTCGCGGGCAAGGACCAGAAGATCAAGTTCGCGAAAGTCGTGAACGACTGGATGGCCGCCGTTGCCGCCTGAGGCCCCGGCATCGCGTACCGTCTACACGGTCGGGCATTCCCACCACGCGCTCGATCATTTCTTGAGTTTGCTGGCCGCCGCCAACATCACCGCCGTCGCCGACGTGCGCAGCACGCCCTACTCGCGGCGCAATCCGCAGTTCAACCGCGAGGCGCTGAAAGCCGCCCTGGCCGAGCGCGGCATTGCTTATGTGCCGATGGAGGCGCAGTTGGGCGGACGCCCGCCGGACCCGTCGCTGTGGCGCTTCGAGCGGCCCGACTATGAACGCATCGCGGCCACGCCCAATTTCTGCGAAGGCTTGGGCCGCATTGAAACCGGTGCGGCCACCCAGCGCATCGCCCTGATGTGCGCCGAGCGTGACCCCTTGGATTGCCATCGCTGCCTGTTGGTGGGCCGGGCGCTGAAAGAACGCGGCACGTGCGTTCTCAACATCCTCGGTGACGGGGCGTTGGAAGATCAGTCCGCCACCGAAGCGCGCCTGTTGGCCTGGGCCCATGTCGCAAGTGCCGATATGTTCGACACCCCGGCCACAAGACTGGCCGACGCCTACCGGAAAAGGGCCGGCTGGAACTGGGGCGAACGCACCTGATGATTGAGCGGACTAGGCCTGGCCCAGCGGCCACATGCGCCGCAGCACCGTGTCCTTGCGCGCGAAATGATGCCACAACGCAGCGCTGACATGCAGCGCCAGCAGCGCCGCCCCCGTATAGATGGCAAAGCGGTGAATGCGGGCGAAGAAGCCATAGCCGAACGTGTCCTCCAGCGGCACCTTGGGCACGATGCTGGGCAGCCCTTCCATCCAGAGGAAATAGGTGGGCGCCTCGCCGAAGGCCGACAGCGCCGCCCAGCCCGACAACGGCAACAGCATCAGAAGAACGTACAGAAATGCATGATTCAGTCTGGCGAGGATTTTATGATAGGCCGCGAGACCCGGCGGCGGCTGCGGTATCGGCTGGCGCACGCGCCAGCCCAGCCGCACGAAAACCAGGATCAAAACCAGCAAACCAATGGATTGGTGCAGCCGCGACAGCACCACGTGCACGGCTTCCATCTGCGTGCTGATCACATTGAATTGATAGGTCTCGGCCATGACGTAGCCCAGCGGCACCATGACGGCGACCATCAGCGCCATCACCCAGTGAAACGCCTTGGCCAGCCAACCCCAACGCGCCGTTGTATTGTGCATCGCAATTCCCCTTCGCCGCGGCCGAAACGGTAAGCCGACAATACCCACCGACAATACACCCCGGCTATACACTCACGCTGCTCTGATGCACGATACGCCCGCAGATCAGCGGGGGAGGTTGAACATGCTTGCATCGATCATCCGTTTTGGCCGGGCGGCATTGCCCATTGCCCTGATGGCGTCGGTGGCCACTGTTGCGATAGCGCAGGATGACTACAAGGGTCCGAAGGCGTCGGGTATGGCGCACGAGATGGACCCCAAGGATATCGCGATTCTGCGCGACAAGGTGCCCAGCTACCGCACCATGACGGACGCCGAGATCAACGAGAACATGGGCCAAATGCCGCCGGACTGGACGTGGTACGGCAGCCCCGAGACGTTACGCGATGAGATCGGCGTGCTGGTGGTGGCGCATGGTTCGGGCTCGATCGGCGACAAGGTGCTGCAGGACGGCGTGGCGCCCGTGGCCGTGAAACACCCCACCGCCATCAGCTACGGCATGTCGATGATGAGTTCGTTCCATATTCAGGAAGGGGTCGACAAGCTGACCAAGGCCGGGGCCAAGACCGTGGTGGTGGTTCCCGCCGTGGTGACCAAGAGTTCATCGGTGGCGCGGCAATGGGATTATATTTTCGGACAGCGGGACGATTCTGCTTACCTTGATGTGCCGCGCATCAAGACGTCGGCGAAAGTGATCATCGCGCCGGCCATGGACGAGCATCAGCTTGTCACTGACATTTTGTACGATCACGCCAAGGCCATCAGCACCGATCCGAAGAACGAGGTGGTGATTCTGTTGGGCCACGGGCCGACATTCGTGCATGAAAACGAAGTTCAACTGAAGCATATCGCCACGCATGCCGGGCGGATTAAGCAGAAAGGCGGCTTCGCCGAAGCCAAGGGCCTGACCTTGCAGGATGACGCCCCCGAGGCCATCCGTGCGGCCAATGTGGCGACCCTGCGCAAGTGGGTGGAAGAGGCCGACAAGGCGGGCAAGACCCCGCTGGTGGTGGGCTACCTCATCTCCACGCGCGGCATTCAGGACAAAGTGAAGGAAGATCTGACGGGGCTGACCTACAAGTTTCAGACAAAAGGCCTCAGTGCGCATCCGAATTTCACGGCCTGGGTGCGCGCCACGGTCAGCGAGCAGGAAGCCAAGCTGTAGGCCCCCAACAAGCGAGGGCGCGATCCCGCATATCCGGCTGATGGGAGAACGGCTGATGTGCGGTTAGCCGCCAAACGCGGCTCGCACAAACACGCGGTCTTTCCTACCGTGACGGCCTCGGTATTGGCGGCAGGGGAGTGCGCCATGAAAAAGCCCATCAAGATTAAGCCTTTTTGGTATTCGGACGTCTGGCTGTTTCCGAAGCTGGTGACAGTCATCACCACGCTGGACAAGCAGGGCCGCGTCAACGCGGCACCCTATTCGCACATCATGCAGTACGATGTAATGCACAAAAAACCGCGCATGATTCTGGGCTTCCGGCAGGACAGCCATACCTTCGAGAACATCAACGCCACGGGCGAATTCGTCATCAACTGCCCGCCGGCTAGCCACCTTGACGACGTGATGGAGACCGCGCGCTTTTATCCCGAGGGCGTCAACGAACTGGAGCACACGCGCTTTACGCCCATCCCCTCCACCAAGGTGCGCCCGCCGTCGCTGAAGGAATGCCCGCAGATCGCCGAATGCACGGTGGACGAAATCATCCGGCTCGAGAAAAGCAGCGGCATTGTCATCGCAAACATCGTCGCCATCCTGGTCGAGGAAGGCCTGGAAGAGATGGGCCGCGAGGAGCGCATCCGCGCGATGAACCTGCCTATCGGCCTGGGAGACGCCGACCGCGTCGATTACTTCTATGGCATCATGGACAACATCGTCAGCTACAAGCTGAAAGAAGTGCCGGAGTCCTATGCCGCCACAGCCAGCATGAAAACCTCGCTGCCTTGGGACGATGACGCCATGGCCGCGCTGATGAAAATTCCGCCTTTCGTGCGCAAGATGGTCCTGGGGCAGGTCGAGAAACACGCCCGCGGCAAGGGCGCGGACCGCGTGACCCACCAGCACATGACAGACCTTGCGGCCGAGTTCGGCATGGATGAAGCGGTGCTGGCGCGCTTCGGCGCGAAGGAAAAAGCGTAAGGCCCCATCCGAGCCAACGGCAAAAACAAAAAGGCGGCCCGCGAAGGCCGCCTTTTTTATTGAGTCTTGAACCTTGAAGCCTACTCGGCGGCTTTCGCCACGTCCGAGCCCGGACGGAACACCGGCGGGCGCGGTGCGGGCAGGTTGGTTTCCTTTTCGCAATTGGCCAGCGTCTGCTTGAGCGCGGGGCCCAAGTCGAACACCGGCAACTTGGCCGGCTGCTTGGCCTTGATCTCGGCGCGCAGCGTGTCGGTCGCCGCCACATCGACGTTGCCGTCGGCATCGGCCACCACGCCGTAGCGCTTGGCGCCGTCGACGCTGACCAGGCCACGCTTGATGTCAGCCGACACCTGCTTGGCGTCGCGTTCGATCGGGTTGCCCCAGCCGCCGCCCCCCCAGGTGATGAAGGACAGGATATCGCCTTTCTTCACCTTGACGTTATCGCACTTGGACTGGTGCCACTCGATGGAGGTGCCGGGCTTGGTGTTGCCTTCAACGGTGAAGGTGTTGAGGTCGGGCCGGAACGTCACCTTGCCGCCGCCGTAGCCGCCACGGTGCATGATCTTCACCGAACGGGCGCCGGTGGTGCCGCCGTTGACCCCCCAGGGATACGTCAGCCAGCGGTCGTCGTGGATGGAGATCTCGCCGTCCTCGAGGAAGCAGTAATCGACGCGCAGCGCATTGCCGCCGCGGTTCTTGCCCGCCCCGCCGGTGTCGGCGATGGTTTCGTGACGTTCGATGCGCAAGGGGAAGTAGGCTTCCAGATATTCCTGCGGCACGTTGGTAAACGACGGCCACATGGAGTGGCCATCAGGCCCGTCGCCAAAGGGCTTAGCAGGAATGCCGCCGAAGCCAATTTGATACAACTGATACCATTCGCCCTTGCTGTTGTTGCCCGAATACATGAAGTGCGGCGACGACGAGAAGCCGGCGGCGCACAGGAAGTCGGGGTTTTTCTGGCCCAGCAAGGCCGCGAACGTGTCGAAGATACGCCCCAGCGCGTGCGTGCGGCACGACAGCGCGGCCGGGAAGTTCGGCTTCAACAGCGTGCCCTGCGGAATGCGGACGTCCACGAGGTCGTAGTAGCCATCGTTGAACAGAATCTGGGGATCGAACACCATGATCATGTAGATGCCCCAGAACATCTTCAGCATGTTTTCGTTGAGGTAGAAGTTGATCGAACCGATGGCCTGCGGGTCGG
Source organism: Rhodospirillaceae bacterium (assembly GCA_016793085.1). Taxonomy (GTDB): domain Bacteria; phylum Pseudomonadota; class Alphaproteobacteria; order Rhodospirillales; family Rhodospirillaceae. The sequence continues at coordinate 41,079 of JAEUKM010000030.1, read as the reverse complement.
TGCCGGCCCAATCCAGAATCACCTTATGGCCTTCGCGCCACATGGTGCACTTGATCTTGTAGGGGCCGTAACCGCGGCCGTCGTCATCGACGTAATCCTCGAACGACACGGGCGATTCACTGATCGCCTTGTCGATCAGGTAGCCGACGGCGCGCTTGTTACGGTCAAGCGCGGCCTGGCAGGCGGCGACGTACACATCATCACCAAAACGCACGCACATTTCGCGCACGCGCTTTTCGGCCACGCGGCAGGCGGCCAGCACGGCGTTCAGGTCCGAGCGGTTCCAGGTCGGCAGACGCACCTGGTTCAGCATCACTTCCAGGATGGTTTCCTGCAGGACGCCTTTTTTGTAGAGCTTGGTCGGCGGGGTGACGAGGCCTTCCTCGAAGATGGTCGTCGCGTCCGTCGGCATCGAGCCCGGCACCTTGCCGCCGTTGTCGGTCATGTGGCCGAAGTGGCACGACCAGCTCACCAAACGGCCGTTGAAGAAGATCGGCAGGATGATCAGCCAGTCGTTGGCGTGGCTGATCGCCCCTTCGACCTTGTAGGGATCGTTGGTGAAAAAGACGTCGCCTTCTTCGATGGTGCCGTCGTAGTTGTTCAGGAAGCCCATGATGAACGAGCCGAACTGGCCCACCACCATCTTGCCGTCCTTATTGGCAATCAGCGGGAAGGCGTCGTGCTGCTCGCGGATGCCGGGCGACATGGCCGTGCGGAACACGGTGGCGTCCATCTCGAAACGGGCGTTGCGCAGCGCCGATTCAATGATGTCCAGCGTGATGGGGTCGATGGAAACCTTCTTGAAAGGCTTCTTATTGGTCTCGATGATTTGCGATTTGATCGCCATGGTTCAGCCCTCCAACCCTTAACGCTTTTTCTTCTTCGCCGACGGCTTGGCCTTGGCGGCCTTCGCTTTCGGCTTGGACTTGGCTTTCGCCGGTTTCGCTTTGGCCGCCTTGGCCCCGCCGGGTGCGGTCATGCCCGCCTTGGGCTTCATGCCCTTCGGCGTAATCAGGATGCAGCCCACGTGGTCGATGGTGCCCTGGCAGTCGGCCAGGATGACGGTGGTGGAATCGAACTCGGTGACGATGGCCGGGCCCTGGATGACATTACCCGCCTTCAGCTTGGCGCGGTCGTAAATCTTGGCCTTGTACTTCTTGCCTTCGTCCCAAAAGTCGTGATTGGCGTTCACCACGGCGGCTTTCGGGTCGGTGCCGCCCTTGGCCACGCGGATCGCTTTCACGTTCGGGTACTCGCCCACCACAACGGCGCGCAGGTTGACGATTTCGTGCTCGGCGTCGAGCGCGAAGGTGAACTGACGGGTGTGATAGGCGTCGAAGTTCTTGCCGGCGGTGGCCAGGCCGTCCTTGTCGAAGCCGTCGGGCTTGCACTGGATCGGCACCGAGAAACCCTGGCCGGTGTAGCGCAGGTCCACTTCCCAGACGATCGTCTGTTCTTTGGCCGGAATGCCTTCCTTGATCAGGCTTTCCTGGGCCTGCTTGGTCAGGCCCTTCAGAATGCCGGTGACTTCCTTGTTCGAGGTTTCCGAATAACGGCGCACGAAGGTCTGTGAGGCTTCGTTGCGCGCGCGGGTCGTGGCGTCGCCGTAGGCGCACAACACGCCCGGACCCGGCGGAATGATGACCGGCCACGAGCCCGAGAGCTTGCCGATGGCGTTGGCATGGAGCGGACCCGCACCACCGAAGGCCACCAGCGCGAAGTCGCGCGGATCGTAACCCTGCTCGATCGACACAAGGCGCAGCGCGCCGAACATGTTTTCGTTGACGATTTTGACGATGCCCTCGGCGGCGGTTTCCACCGAAATCTTCAAGGCGTCGCCGACTTTTTTGCAGGCGTTACGCGAGGCCGCGACGTCCAGCTTCATTTCGCCGCCGATCAGCGACGGCGGCAGGTGGCCCAAGACCACGTTGGCGTCGGTGACGGTAGGTTCGGTGCCGCCCTTGCCGTAACAGGCCGGACCCGGCACGGCGCCGGCACTTTCGGGACCGACACGCAAGGCACCGGTCAGTTCGGGCACGCGGGCGATGGAGCCGCCGCCCGCACCCACGGTGCGCACGTCGAGCGAGGAGGCGCGCACGGTGACGTCACCCACTTTGGTTTCACGGCGGAGCTGCGGCTCGCCGTTTTCGATCAGCGCTACGTCGGTCGACGTGCCGCCCATGTCGAACGTCAGCAGGTTCTTGTAGCCCGACTGGCGCGAGACCCACAGGGCACCGGCCACACCGCCGGCGGGGCCCGACATCATCAGCGCGACAGGCTGGTCGGAGGCATTGCCGAACGCCATGAGGCCGCCGTCCGAGCGCAATACTTTATACTTAGCCTTCATCTGGCGGCTGGCGAACGTGGTCTCCAGGTTCTTCAGATAACGGCCGACGGTGGGACGGACGTAGGAGTTGGCGACAGCCGTCAACGTACGCTCGTACTCGTACATTTCCGGCAGCACTTCGTGGCTCAAGCTGACCGGAACTTCCGGGAACTCTTGCTTGATAATGTCACGGATTTTCTTTTCGTGATCACCGTTGGCAAACGAGTTGATCAACGACACGGTGATGGCCTGGACCTTGTTGGCCTTCAGCTTGCGCACCGCTTCGCGCACCGAAGCTTCATCGACGCTGCGCACGACGTCGCCGCGGGCACCAATGCGCTCTTTCACTTCGACGGTGTTTTCCAAGAGCGCCAACGGAAGCGGCTTGTTCCAGATGATCCAGCCGGCCAAGCCGCCGGGGACGAACGACCGGGCGATCTGAAGAACCTGCTTGTAGCCTTCCGTCACGATCAGACCGACGACCGCACCCTTGCCTTCCAGAACAGCGTTGGTGGCAACCGTGGTGCCGTGCATGAATTCGGTGATCTGCGAGACGCTGATGCCCGCATCCTTGCAGATGCGTTCGATGCCGGTCATGACGCCGATGGACTGGTCTTGCGGGGTGGAGGGCGTCTTGGCGCGGTAGGTTTCGCCGGTGGCTTCGTTAATCAACAGGAGGTCGGTGAAAGTCCCCCCCACGTCACATCCCAAACGATACGTCATGATCTCGCGCGTCCCTCGCTAATGCATTTTATGGAGTGGGCTTTCGCCGCTGACGAACCGGGCTTAAAGCGGCTCCCCCGCCCGAAACCCGGCAATCGTCAAAAACTGAGTACTTCGCAAACCTAGTCAAACAGTCCGGTAAAGGCGAATCAGAAAAACCGTCACACCCACCCTCAACCGAAAGGCGGCGTTCCGGTAGCGTAATTCCCTTTGCTTTGCCAGACCTTATGCCACCCGTGTTTCACTGGCGGCATTGATGTTTCTCAAAGGGCGTTCACGCTGCGCGCTTGGCCACATCGGGGAACACACCGGCGCGGCCCAGCATGGCCGGGATGGGCTTGCCGAGTCGGGCCTCGACCCACTCGGCGGTGGCAATCACCTTGTTGATGTCCATGCCGGTTTCGACACCCATGCGGTTGAGCATGTAAAGCAGGTCTTCCAAGGGGATATTGCCGGTAGCGCGCGGCGCGAAGGGGCAGCCGCCGATACCGCCGGTAGAGGCGTCCAGGAAGTCGGCCCCGGCCATGACGGCGGCGTAGGCGTTGGCCAGACCCGTATTGCGGGTGTTGTGCAAGTGAACACGCATTTTCATGCCTGCGGGAAGGGCCGCCTTCACGCGGCTGACCAATTCGCTGACCCGCACCGGATCAGCACAACCGATGGTATCGGCCAGGGCCACTTCGTCGGGGTTCACCTCGGCGCAGCGTTTGGCCATGTCGACCACGTGATCGGGCGAGACTTCGCCTTCAAACGGACAGCCAAAAGACGCACCGATGGTGACGGAGGTTTTGAAGCCTTCGCTTTTCGCCACCCGGCCCACGTCCTGCCAAGCCTTCACCGTTTCGGCCGAGGACATGCCCTGGTTTTTCATCGCGAACGTATCCGACGCCACAACGGCGTAGCCCATTTCGTCGCACTTGGCGTCGCGCGCGCGCTCGAAGCCCTTCATGTTCAAAATCAAACCAATATAGCTGGCCCGCCCGTCGCGCGGCAGCTGGCCCAGCACGGCCTCAGCGTCGGCCATTTGCGGCACGCGCTTCGGGTTCACGAAGCTGGCCACCTCGATGCGGGTGGCGCCCGCGTCGATGGCGCGCTTGATGAACTCGACCTTTTCCTCGGTCGGCATGATTTTGGGTTCGCTTTGCAGGCCGTCGCGGGGGCCCACTTCCACCAGCGTCACTTTCTTTTTCATTTTCAGCGCACTCCTGTTCCCGTCTGGTGTTCTCGTCCGGCGTACACGCTATATCTTTTTGGTACGTTATATTGCGCGGGTTTTAGTTTGTTGCTGTGCAAACTCAAACTTAGCCCATGCATTTGTTCATCCAGTGGAATTGTAAACCCATCGCGACCAGTGGCAAGCCGCAGGCCCACGCCATCGCTTGCCAGGGCCAACCGGCCCCGCTATTAGGCGCTAGAATACAGCGGGCCTTGCCGCACTTTTCATATATAGGTCCGCGCACAGCGTTCGGCAAAGAACCCGGGGACGCGCAGGACTTTAATACTGAGGCGAAGGGATCGGAGATCATGGCTGGAGAAAACGGCCCGTTGACGGGCCTGCGGTTGATCGAAATGGGACAGTTGCTGGCCGGACCGTTCTGCGGTCAGCTCATGGCCGACTTCGGCGCTGAAGTCATCAAGATCGAACAGCCCAAGGTCGGCGATCCGTTGCGCGAATGGGGCCGCGAAAAAGCCCAAGGCAAATCGCTGTGGTGGCCCATCGTCGCGCGCAACAAGAAGTCGATCACCTTGAATGCCCGCGTGCCCGAAGGCCAGGAGATCATCAAGAAGCTGGTGGCGAAGTCCGATTTCCTGCTGGAAAACTTCAAGCCCACGACTATGGAAAAGTGGAACCTGGGCTACGACGTGCTGTCGCAGATCAACCCCGGCATCATCATGATCCGCGTATCGGGCTACGGCCAGACCGGCCCCTACTCGCACAAGGCCGGTTATGCCGCCGTCGGCGAAGCCATGGGCGGCTTGCGCTATGTGGTGGGCGATCCCTCGACACCGCCCAGCCGCGTCGGCATTTCCTTAGGCGACACCACGGCCGCCACATACGCCTGCATGGGCGCGCTGATGGCCCTGCATCACCGCCATGTGACGGGCCGCGGCCAGGTGGTCGACAGCGCGATTTATGAATCCGTTCTGCAACTGATGGAAAGCCTGATCACCGAGTACGACAAGGTGGGCTTCATCCGCGAGCGCACGGGCTCGATCCTGCCCAATGTCGCGCCCTCGAACGTCTATCCGGCGAAGGACGGCAATTTCCTGATCGCCGCCAACCAGGACACCGTGTTCCGCCGTCTGGCCGAAGCGATGGGCCGGCCGGAACTGGGCACCGACGAAAAGTACGCCACCCACACCGCGCGGGGCTTACGCCAGAAAGAACTGGACGACATCATCGGCGCCTGGACCAAGACCAAGACCGTGAAGGAACTGGAAGAACTGATGGACAAGGCCAGCGTGCCGTCGGGCCTGATCTACCGCGCGCCGGAAATGCTGAAAGACGCGCACTTCAAGGCGCGCGAAGCCATCATCGAAGTCTCGGACAAAACACTGGGCGCGCTGAAAATGCAGAACACCTTCCCGAAACTGTCGGGCACGCCGGGCAAAGTGCGCTGGACAGGGCCCGATCTCGGCGAGCACAACGAAGAAGTGTACGGCGGCGTGCTGGGATTGGATTCTAAAACCATGAAGGATTACCAGGAGCGCGGGATTATCTGAGCCGCACTCTACTCCTGATCGTTGCCGCAGCGGGCAACGCTCCAGATAAAGGCCCGGCGGTTTCACGCCGGGCTTTTCTTTTGCGGCAAAACAAGGTTTGCTCTCGCCCGCATCGGGGGACAGGGGCGCCGCAGTTGAAAGCATGTACGGGGCTAGGGCATGCGGCGTCGTTATGGGTGCGGTTATGGTGATCGGGTTTTCACCGGCAATCCAGCGCTTCATCGCGCATTGGCGGTCGTTGCTGAAAGATGGATTGGTTCCGACGCTGACGGAATTTCTCAATCATCCCCTGCCCGATCTGCAACCTTACGTCATTTTACTCGACGTCGTCTCCGAAACCGAAATTCCAGTGCGGTTGCTGGGCACGGGCCTGGTGCAGTTGACCGGCCGCGAGTTCACCAAAACCAACGCGCTTGAAATCTACGCGCCGCACCTCAGAAAGCGCGTGGGCCAGACTTGCATGACCATCGTGCGCCACCCCTGCGGCCAGATCACCGAACGGCTGATGAACACCGCGGGCGGCGTGACGGTAGCCACGACCGGCATCGCCCTGCCGCTCTCGACCAAGAGCGGGGCCGTGAACTGCATCGCCGCCTACAACGCCCCGCGCGAACCGGTGGCGGCGGGCGATTCTGCGATTGTCATCAGCGACATTATCATGTCCGAGTGGGTCGATATCGGGGCGGGCCTGCCGAAGAAAGGATAAACCCGCCGGGCTTTCTTGACTCTCGCGGACGGCTGCCCGGCAACCGCAAACCTACACTCCCCGCGACCGAGCACGCCCGTGGAGCGGATTTGACATTCGCCCCCAGTTGGCCATAGGACTGCAAAGCGAATGTCAAATCCAAAGCTCCACGCGATTCAATCATTTGCGAGTGGCCCTTTGATTCTTACGTTCGCAAAGATGCCTCCCGAAACGGGATGCGTATGTAAGAATCGGACCACTCGATGAGCGACCAAGCCCTGAACAAAGACTACGGCAAGGCCGGTTTCGGCGGCAGCCTGGACTTCGGCAAAAAGCCTTGCCTGCTCCACATCGATTTCGCGCGGGCCTACATCGACAAGACGTGCAGCCTTTATGCCGGCGTCGAATCATCCGCCGAAGCGGCAAAAGAGATTTTGGGCGAAGCACGCAAGGCCGGCATCATGATCGTGCACACGCGTGTCGAGTTCACGCCCGGCGGTGCCGACGGCGGCGTGTTCTTCCGCAAGGTTCCGGCCTTACGCAACTTCGAGCGGGGCAGCCCCTACGGCCAGTTCGTCGAGGGCCTGGAGCCTCTGCCCAGCGAAGTGGTCATCACCAAGCAGTACGCCAGCGCGTTTTTCGGAACAAATTTGGCGTCTACCCTCACAGCGGCGGGGATCGATACCTTGCTGCTGGCGGGCTGGAGCACCTCGGGCTGCGTGCGCGCTTCGACGCTGGATGCTTGCCAGAGCGGTTTCGTGCCAATCGTTATCCGCGAAGCGGTCGGCGACAGACACCAAGCACCTCATGAATCGAACCTTTTCGATCTGCAAGCGAAGTACGCGGAAGTGAAAAGCAAGGACGAGGTGATCGCGTATTTACGCAAGCTGCAACGCGTCAACTAAACCTCAGCGCCCCGAACCACGCCTGCGCGCGGTTGTTCACCCATCGGTTTGAAGCGACGCCGGGCGTTGTCGGCACCGCCAGCCACGGCGATATCCTGATCCCATAAAGGACCGCGCGCCCGGCATGGGGGTGTCGGCGCGCGGGTGTTGAACTGGGGCGTTTCGTTACCATCATGCAGAACACGCGTATTATCCTGATCGGAGCGGGCATCGGCGGTCTGACCGCTGGCCTGGCCTTGCAGCGCCGCGGCTTCAAGGTGTCCGTCTACGAACAGGCCGCTCAACTGGGCGAAGTGGGTGCGGGCCTGACCTTAAGCCCCAACGCCACGCACGCGCTGGAAGCCATCGGCCTTGGCCCAGACTTGGCCAAGCTCGCCTCGCGGCCCGCGCGCCAGGCGGTGCTGCACTACAGAACCGGCGACGTGCTGGTGGATCAGGAACGCGGCGACCTGCCCAAGAAGCAGTACGGTGCGGACTACTACCAGATTCACCGCGCCGACCTGCACGACATGTTGGCGCGTGCTGTTCAAGCAAACGACCCCACGGCCATCCACCTGGGCCACACCTTCTTGGGCCTGACCCAAAACAGCGACACGGTCGACGTGGTCTTCAAGAACGGCGCCCGCGTGACCGGCGACGTGGTCATTGGCTGCGACGGCATCAAATCGGAAGTGCGCGCGCAGTTGTGGGGCCGTGTGCCGCCGCGCTTTACGGGCAACATCGCCTGGCGCGGACTGGTGCCCATGTACCGCCTGCCGCCCGGCTTTAAGATCGAGCCCGCCTCTGCGGCGGCTGTCGGCCACAAGCACAGCATGGCGCGTTACCTGATCCGCAACGGCACGATGCTGAACTACGTGGCCTTCGCCGAGAAGTCGGGCTGGGAAACGGAAAGCTGGTCGGTGCGTTCCGAAGTATCGGAGCTGCTGGAAGAGTTTGACGACTGGCATCCGTCGTTCAAGACCTTCCTGGCCGCGACCCCGAAAGACCTGTGCTTCAAGTGGGCGATCCACGACCGCGACCCCTTGCCGCAATGGACCAAGGGCCGTGTGAGCCTGCTGGGCGATGCGGCGCACCCGATGCTGCCTTTCCTCGGCATGGGCGCGGCCACCGGCATCGAGGACGCCGTGGTGCTGGCACGCGCCTTCCAGCAGGCTAAAAGCGTCGCGGAAGCGTTGTTGCGCTACGAAAACGCCCGGCGCGAACGCACCACCTTCATCCAGATGGCCTCGCGCGCGGCCCAAGAGCGTCTGCAAGGCGGCAAGGCTGACGGCTACACCAAGAAAGAGCACAAGAACGAAGAGTTCTTAGGATTGTTCAGCTACAATCCCGCCACGGTTGCGGTCTAGCTTTCAGCCTGCGACTTCACCCCCAGGTTCGCCTTGAGCCCCTGCCTACCTTCGTGGAAGGCTGCGCTTACCGCAGTCCCGAAAGCAAGCAACCAGAGGCGGCCATGAGCGAACCAAATGTGAAACTTCCCCGCGTGTCCAAGGGCAAGCGGCCCCAGTATTTCGACGATCCGGCGGTTGATCAGCTGATGACCTTTGTCATCGAACTGACTGCGGAAGTGTCGGTGCTGTACGACCGCATCGACACCATCGAACGGCTGCTTGATAGCAAGGGCACTGTCTCGCGCGCCGACATCGAAGCCTACCGCGCCCCGCCGCCGGTGGAAGCCGAGCGGTCAGCCCGGCGTGACGGCTATTTGCGGCGCGTGTTCCGCATGCACCCGCCCCAGGAGCGCGCGCCCAAGCCCGCGAAGGCCACCCCTGCCGCGGCGAAACCGGCAAAAGCCAAAAAACCCAAAGCCAAACCCAAGGCCAAGAAAGCCAAGAAGCGCCGGAGATAGCCCTTGGCGGAACAGTCGGCGGCCAGGCTTGCAGCGCATGTGGCCGACACCACATTCGCGCACCTGACGCCCGAGGCCATCAACGCCGCCAAGATTTTCATCTACGACACGTTCGCCTGCGGCCTTGCGGGCGGTACCGGCCCTGCCGCCGCCGAAGTGCTGGACGCGGCCAAACGCTGGGGGACAGGCGATGAAGCCGCCGTCTGGGGCCGGCGTTTGCGTCTGCCCGCTGCTCACGCGGCCCTGGTGAACGCCTACCAGGTTCATTGTCTGGAATTCGACTGCGTGCACGAAGGCGGGGTGCTGCACCCCATGTCGTCGCTGATGGCGGCAAGCCTGGCCGACGCGGACCGTCAGACAGCGCACACCGGCAAGGTCTCGTCCGGCAAAGACCTGCTGACGGCGGCGATCGTCGGCATCGATGTGGCCTGCGCGCTGGCGTTGACCAGCAACGCACCCATGCGTTTCTTCCGCCCCGCCACGGCGGGCGGCTTCGGCGCCACGGCCGCCGTGGCCAAGCTGCGCGGATTCTCGCATGCGGAAATCTGGAACGCCTTTGGCATTCTCTACGGCCAGACATCGGGCACCATGCAGGCGCACGTGGAGGGCTCGAAGCTTTTGGGGTTACAGGTGGGCTTCGCCGCGCGCGCGGCCATCACCAGCTGTGATTTATCCGCCAGCGGCTTCGAGGGGCCCAAGGACATCATCACCGGCACCTGGGGGTTTCTGCCGCTGATGGAAGGCGACTACGACCTGGAGCCCACGTGGTCCGAGTTCGGGCGCGTCTTCCGCATGACGGAGATTTCCCACAAGCCCTTCCCCTCAGGGCGGCTGACGCACTACGCCGTCGATGCCTTGCAGCGTTTGCAGAAGCAGCACGGCTTCCACGCCGCCGAGGTGGTCAAGGTTGTCTGCATCGTTCCGCCCCTGCCCCATCGGCTGGTGGGGCGGCCCGACATTCCAGAGCCCAAGGCCAACTACGCCAAGCTGTGCCTGGGTTATGTCTGCGCCACCACGCTGATCAAGGGCACGGTGGATCAGTACGACTTCCTGCCCGAGGCGCTTGCGCGCGCCGACGTACACGCACTGGCCGCGAAAGTGGACGTCGTGCTGGACGGCAACACCGACATGAACGCCTTTGGGCCACAGACAATTCATGTCCATTTGAACAACGGCGTGGAACACGCCATCACTATCGACGCGGCCATCGGCCATCCGCGCAATCCCTTCACGCGCGACCGTCAGGATGAGAAGTTCAGGCAGTGCTGGGGGGCAACCCCCGAACCACTATCGCCCGAGAATGGCGCGCGGCTGGTGAGTTTGATCGATTCGCTTGAGGACGTGCCCGACATTACCGCGCTGACGCGTCTGATGACGCCCTGAGAGAGCCGCCCGCGCCAGAATTGATTTGAAATGAGTTGACTTAAATCAAGCGATTGAAGCGCCAGACGTTATAAACCGGAAACCACTGACCAACAGGTGATCGGGTGCCAATGGGGACTGGCTCCAGGAACCGGCACAAACGATGTTGCCGACACCTGACCGGGGTTTATATGAATCCTGGGCACCGTGATGGACAGTGTGGGAGAGCGCCATGATTCCGCAAAAAATGCACGAGATGTTCGCCAAGCCGAACCACGACGAGGCCTCGCGCCAGGAGTTCGTGAACGATTTCCGCGTGCATCTGGCCAGCCGGGTATTTCCCGGCACATTTCCCGCCTATTTCGGCCGCGTGCTGCCCGCCTTCGTGAAGGCCAACGGCCGCGAGCCCAAGGACCGTCACGAAGTGCGCAAGGTAATGACGAAGGACCCGTTCTATCAGCTCTGGAGCGCCATGCAGCGCAACAGCCAGGAGATGATTTGGGATTCGGTCATCGACAGCGTCGAGCGCCAACTGCCCGATCTTTTGAAGAAAGCAAAAGACTTAAAAGGCCAGGGCTCGCTGACCTTGAACCCCGACGTCGTCGTGCCGAAGTACCACACCGCCGCCGACATTCATCTGCAGCCGGGCGCCTATCACACCGACAGCGGCCCCGACGATCTGGCCGCGGGTGCTGTGTACGACCGCGGCACCTACATCTACTCCATGGGCGGGCTGGGTGAAGGCAACGACGGCCTGGGCCGCATCCTCCACAAGTTCTTCCGCAAGCAGTATCCCGATATGAAAATCGGACGCGTACTGGACATGGGCTGCACCATCGGCGGCTCGGTGACGTTCTGGTCGACACAGGAGCCCGGCACCGAGTTCCACGCTATCGACGTGGGAGCGCCCTGCCTGCGCTACGGCCATGCGCGCGCCAAGGTGGTGGGCGGCAACGTGCACTTCAGCCAGCAGAACGCCGAAAAGACCAGCTTCCCCGACGCCAGCTTCGATGTCGTCACCTCGCACATCCTGCTGCACGAAACCTCGCGGCCCGCGATCTACAATATCTTCAAGGAATGCTACCGCCTGCTGAAGCCGGGCGGGGTGATGATGCATCTCGACCTGCCGCAGGCCCACGGCCAGAGCCCGCTTGAAGGATTCCTGTGGGAATGGGAAATCTACAACAACAACGAACACTTCTATGGCCAACTGCGCGAGCTGGACATGAACGACGTGGCCACGAAGGCGGGTTTCAAGCCGGAAAGCTTCAAGGTACACCAGGTGGCGAGCACGTGGGACGACGGCCAAACGCCCTATTCGGCCGAGAATTTCACTTTCCCGGTCTATGTCGGCGTGAAATAGAACAGCACGCGTCGCGATACGATTTATGCAGGAGACGATCCGATGGCCGACGACAAGAAACCCCTGAAGCTGCCGCGCACCGCCAAAGGCAAGAAACCGGTGTACTTCGACACCACCACCGACAAGCTGATCTCGATGGTGCTGACGCTGATGGGCGAGGTCTCGGTGATGCGCGACCGCCTGGACACCGTCGAACGCCTGGCTGAGAAAAAGGGTGTGCTGAAGCTGGACGACATCGAGAACTTCGAGATCAGCCCCGAGGTCGGCAAGATCCGCTCGGAGCGCCGCGCGGCCTACATCGCCCGCGTGCTGAAAAGCGTGCAGGACGAACTGGACGCATTGCAGGCCCAGGGCGACGGCATGAACGTGGACGTGGTGCAGTAAAAACCGCGCAGAGCTTTAAATATCAACGGCGGGCCGCGCAGCCCGCCGTTTTTGTTTATGCACATTCTATTTCAAGCGCGCGGATCGAAACCCACCACCTTGGGCGCAGCACCCTGCCTGGCGATGAGGATGTGCGCGTTTTCCACCGCCGTCCAGTTACCCTCCTCCGCATCCAGCGGCTCGGAGACCACCATCAACTGACCGCCCGCGGTGGAGAAAAACAGCGACGGCGGATCGGGATCGGTCGCATAGCGCAGGGCATAGAGCGTTTCACCATCTGTGAGCGCCGCCGTCATGCGGAACGGCTCGGCGATCTTGGAGGATTCCATTTCTCGCAGCACCACGCCCACGGTCTTGGCCAGAGCGGTCACGGGGTCGGTATCGAGATTTTGGCCGAACAGCAGATAGAAAAACGCCTCGCTGTCGGTGGTGCCGACGCGGGCGTTATAGACGTGGTCCGCGATCAGCGCGTCCAGAGGCCGGCGCACGCGCTCGTAACCGCCGATCTGGCCGTTGTGCATGAACATCCATTTCTGAAACGAAAACGGATGACAGTTGGCGATGGACGTGGCCGTGCCGGTGGAGGCGCGCACGTGGGCGAAGAACAGCGGCGACTGGATCTGGTGGGCGAGGCTGCGCAAGTTTGGATCGTTCCAGGCGGGCCGCGTCTCGCGGTAAATGCCCGGCAGATCGCGCGCGCCATACCAGCCGATGCCCGAGCCGTCGCCATTGGTGGGCACGCGTGTTCTTCGCGCGGATAAGCTTTGGCGCACCAGCGAATTCTCGGGTTCGTAAATAAGCTTTTCGAGGTAAATCGGCGGACCGAGATACGTGATCCAGCGGCACATGTGCGGTGGGCCTCCCCGCCCCGTTTGGCAAAGCACTCTATCAGTACAGCGTACTTACGCTCTCCAGAAGTGCCGCGTCAGCAGCACCAGGACCGTGAACAGTTCCAGCCGTCCCAGAATCATGGCGAAGGACAAAATCCAGATGACGCTGTCGGGCATGGAGCGGAAGTTACCCGCAGGGCCCACGATTTCGCCCAGGCCCGGCCCGACGTTACCGAGACAAGCCGCCACCGCCGAGTAGCTGGTCATCGGGTCGATACCATGAGCGGCCACCATCAGCGTCATGATGCCGAGCGCCCCCAAGTAGGCGGCCACGAACGCCACCACCGACAGCGGCACGTCGGCGGGCACGGGCCTGCCGTTGTAACGCTGCTGGAACACACCGTGCGGCGTGACGAGCTGACGCACATAGGCTTTCAGCATTTCCCACAGCACGACGTAGCGCAGCGCCTTGACGCCTCCGGCGGTCGAACCGGTGCAGCCGCCCAGGAGCAGCAGAACGGCGAACACCAGCACCGGGAACGTGCCCCATTGGGCATAGTCGGCCGACATGTACCCCGTGGTGCTGGCTACAGATACGACATTGAACAGCGAGTGCTGGAACCCGTCCCACACGTCGTACTGATCTTCGGACGCATGCCAGATCGTGATGGCGACAGCGGAGGTCATCACCACGGCGGCGAACAATCGCACCTGCTCGTCCATTACCAGTTCGCGCCAGTTGCCCTTCAGCGCGCGCAGGTACAGCGTGAAGGGCAGCGAGCCCAAGAACATAAAAATGGTGCCGTTCCACAGCACGCCAGCACCGGGCCATTTGGACAGCGATGAGTCCGAGGTGGAAAATCCAGCCGTGGCCACGGTGGTCATGGCATGATTGAGCGCATCGAAACCCGACATGCCGTTGAGCCAGTAACCAAACATGCAGGCCACGTTCAGCGCCACATAAACGCTGCCCGTGGCGATGGAGATTTCACGCGCGCGTGGCAGTACTTTATCCATGCGGTCGGAGGATTCGGTACGCAACAACTGCATGCCGCCAACCCTGAGTAAGGGCAAAATCGCCACCGCCAGCACAATGATGCCCAAGCCGCCGATGAAACTGAGGAGGCTGCGCCAAAGCAGGATACCTGGGGGCATGGCATCCAGCCCCACCAGCACGCTGGAACCCGTGGTGGTCAGACCCGAGGTGGCCTCAAAAAAGGCGCCCGTGTAGTTCAGGTTGACCTCGGCGAACATGAAGGGCAGCGCGCCGAAAGCGCCCGTCAGCACCCAGGCCAGCGTGGTCAGCAGGAATGCCTGTTTCAGGTTCAGGGTGATGCGGTCCTGGCGGTTCGCCAGCATGAGGGCCAGCCCGAAGAAGCCCGTGGCGATGGACGACGCCCAGAAGGCGAACCAGTCGTCGTTATCGGCGGCCAGGTCGGCGATGGCCGGAACCAGCATCAGCACCGCCAAGCCCGTCAGCAGGATGCCGTTAATGTGCAGGATGGGCCTGAGATCAGGCATGGGTGCAAAAAACGCCGCGTCGGATCAACGTGATGGGATACAATCATACCATGCCTGCAAGAAGCTGCGGAACCAGTATTCGGACGGGTCACGGGCCGGCCTTGCGGAGCCGATAACCCGCCGCTAAGACAGGTGCATGAGCGAAACGCCTTCACGCACGTCTTACAAGCACTTCCTGGCCATCCCGATCCGGTGGCGCGACAATGACGTCTATCAGCACGTCAACAACGCTGTTTATTACGAATACTTCGACACGGTGATTAACGATTACCTGGTCCGCGCAGGCGGCCTGGATTACGAACACGGCGACGTGGTGGGCCTGGCGATAGAGACGCACTGCGTCTTTCACAAGCCCGTCAAGTTTCCGCAAGTGATCGACGCGGGTTTGCGCATCGGCAAGCTGGGCACGTCCTCGGTGCGTTACGAAGTAGGGCTTTTCATTGCGGGCGATGAGGCCTGCGCCGCTCACGGGCACTTCGTGCATGTGTTCGTGAAGCGCCCGGAAAACCGCCCGACGCCGATTCCGCCCGCCTTGCGCGCGGCCATGGAAAAGCTGCTGGCCGCCGCCCTGTAAAAAGCCGATACCGCTCACACTTTTAAAAAGCCCTCACCCGCGAAGACACTTCAAGGACGCCCCATGAGCAAGCATCGCCAGAAAATCCGCGCGCTGATGAACACGCCCGGCATGATCGTCGCCCCCGGCGCCGGCACGCCGCTCGATGCGCGCCTGGCAGAGCAGGCCGGCTTCGAGGCCGTCTACATGAGCGGCTACGCGGCGGCGTGCGTGCGCTACGGCGTGCCCGATATCGGTTTGCTCGGCTACGGCGAGCTGGAATCGACCGTGCGCGCCATCCGGCAGGCGTGCGACCTGCCCTTGATTGTCGACTGCGACACGGCTTACGGCGATATCGCCAACGTCAAGCGCACGGTGGAAGGCATGGAATCGCTCGGTGTCGCGGGCATTCAGATCGAGGATCAGATCTGGCCCAAGAAGTGCGGCCACATGGACGGCAAGTTCGTCGAGCCGCGCGACGTGGCGGTGCGTAAAGTGAAAGCCGCCGTGGCCGCCCGCAGCGACAAGAACCTGGTGATCATCGCGCGCACCGATGCGCGCGGGCCCCATGGTATGGACGAGGCCATCACGCGCGCCAAGATGTTCATGGACGCGGGCGCCGATATCATCTTCTTCGACGGGCCCCAGTCGCTGGAGGAACTGCGCCAGATCTGCGACCTCAAGATCGGCCCGCAGATGGCCAATATGTCGGAAACGGGCCTGACGCCCATTCTGTCGGCGAAGGAGCTGGAGGCCATTGGTTTCAAGCTCGCCATCTGGCCCTCCACCACCGCGCGCGTTGCGGTGCGCCAGGTGTCGGAATTCCTGAAGCACCTGAAAGCCACGGGCGATTCACGGCCCTGGCTGGACCGCATGGCCTCGCTGGCCGAGACCAACAAGGCCCTGGGCCTTGATGACGTCCGGGCCTTCGAAAACACTATTACCAAATAGGTCTTTTCCCGCGGCCAAGGCCCGATTAACGCGCGGTTTCGCCTCCCGTTCCGGGGCCGCTTGGGGCAGGATGCCTCGGAACAGCGGGAGCCCCGATGCCCGACGGCGCGAACCAGCGGACAGGCGTGGAAGAGGCGGAGATCATCCGCCGCGCGGGCGTGCTTGCGCCCGTGCTGAAGCAGCGCCGCGCCCAGGCCCTGCACGACCGCCGCCTTTCCGACGCCACGATTGCCGATCTTATCAGCGGTGGATTTTTCAAAATCCTTCAGCCCGCGCGGCTGGGTGGTTTGGAATTACCTTATGGCGCGCAAGTGGCCATTTCTGCTGCTGTCGCTGAGGGTTGCGGGGCGGCGGGCTGGCTGACCTCTGTGGTCGCCACACACCACTGGATGCTGGCGAAGTTCGACCCCAAAGCGCAAGACGACGTCTGGGGCAAGGCCCCCGATGCCGTCACCTGCTCGGCCTTCGGGTTCGCGGAAGCAAAGTCAGCGCCGACAAATGATGGTTATGTCGCCTCCGGGCGCTGGACCTATTCCAGCGGCTCGCACGCCGCCGCCTGGGCGATGATCGGCCTGCCTGTCGAAACGCCGCAAGGGCCCGGCCGCAAGTTCGCGCTGGTGCCGCGCGCCGATTTTCAGGTGCTCGACAACTGGCGCTCGGTGGGGTTGCGCGGCTCGGGCAGCAACGACATCGTGCTGAAGGATGTGTTCATCCCTTCGTACCGCACGATTGGTTACGATGCGATCGACCGCGTCGACAGCCCCGGGGCCGTGGTGAACACGGGGGCGACCTACCGTCTGCCCACTTTCGGCGTGTTCAATCTGACAGGCGTGGGTCCGTCACTGGGCCTGGCCCGCACCGTGCTGCGCAGCTTCACCGACGGCATGAAGCAGCGGCGCAACGTGACGGGTGCTAAAATTCACGAACTGCAAAGTATCCAGATGCGCGTCTCGCAGGCTTCGGCCGAGATCGACGCGGCCCACCTGATCGCAAACCATCACGTGCGCGAGTTGCAGGCCGCCGCGCAATCAGGGCGGGGCCTTGCGCGCGAGGCCGTGCTGAAAGTGCAGCGCGACTGCGCCTATGTCGGGCATCTGACGCAAAATGCCGTGGCGCGGTTGGTGGAAGCCATGGGCGCGGGCGGGCTAAATGAAGAGAACGATGCGCAGATCAACCAGGCCGATCTGAAAGGTGTATGTTCGCACATCACCATGGGCTGGGACGCCAACTGCGTGCCGTATGGAAAACATCTGCTCGGGCTCGAGCACAAGGGTTTGATTTAAGATTATTCGGAGAGCGTGATGTCGGGTGCGGCAGCGGAAAAAGCGAAAAAAGTAACCGGCGAGGACCTGGTGGCGCGCGTCGCCGCCCTGGCCCCGACGCTGGCGGAACGGCGCGCCAAGGGTGCGGCGGCCCGCCGCTTGCCCGATGAAACCATCGCCGATCTTGTCTCTACGACAGCCTTACGCGCCTGCATGCCCGCGCGCTTCGGCGGCCACGAACTGCCTTTCGGCACACACACCGATGTCGCCATGGAGCTTGCGCGCCATTGCGGTTCGACCGGCTGGGTGGCGGGCATCATCGGCAGCCATAACTGGTGGCTGGGCAAGTACCAGCCCGAGGCGCAGCACGAGGTATGGGCCAACGACCCCGATGCGCTGGTGGCGGCAGCCTTTGCCTCCAAACCCGGCAGCAAGGCCGTACCCACCGACGGCGGCTACATTCTCAGCGGCGAATGGATGTGGTGCAGCGGCGTCGATCATTGCGGCTGGTGCTCGTTGATGGCCCCGGTGCCGCAGCCTTCCGGCCCGCCCGACCTGGTGATGGTGCTGCTGAAGAAGGGCGAATACACCGTGAAGGACGTGTGGTTCACCCCCGGCATGAAGGCCACGGGCAGCAACAACGTGCTGGCGAGTGATGTATTTGTGCCCAAGCACCGGGTGACGCGCATCGCCGAGCTGAACAGCCGTTTCTCGCCGGGCCAGAAGCTCAACGATAGCTGGATCTACAACCTGCCGATGCTGGATGTGTTCGGCTATTCGGTGGCCGGGCCCGTGCTGGGGGCCGCGCGCGGCGCGCTCGACGGTTTCATCGCCAGCATGACCGGGCGCAGCGCGCTCGATACCACTAAAGTCACCGACCACCCCACCCTGCAGGCGCGCGTGGCCGAATCCTCCGCCGAGGTGGATACTGCACAAGCCCTGTATGACAGCGACATGGCCTTCATGCGCGTGCGCGCCCAAGCCAACCGCGACATCACGCCCACCGAGCTTCTGCGCATCAAGCGCAACGGCGCGTATGTGGCGACCCTCTCCAAGCGCGCGGCCCTGCGTCTGATCGAAGCCATGGGCGCTGTCGGCGTGTCGGACAGCAACCCGGTGCATATCGCCTTCTCGGATGTGCTGGCGGGCGCCTCGCACCGGGCGCTGAACTGGGACATCAGCGGCGCGGCCTATGGGAAAGCCTTGTTCGGCCAGGTCTCCAGCCCCGACGCCGAAATGCTGAAGCGCCAGGCGGCCGCCGCCAAGCACCTCGAACATTAGCCAGCGATTTTCCCGCGCACTTTCTCCAGCAGCGATTCCAGGTTGGGGTCGCTGATGTTCAGTTCGCGCAAATGCGCCACGATGTTGGCGAGGTAATCCACGCTGGAGCCTTCACTGCCCACCCCTTGCGCGACATGGGCGATTTTCTTTTCCTCGGACCAACCGCCTGCGAACTGCTCATGGGCCGCATCGGCCACGTAGGCGCGCGCGATCACCGTGACACCGGTGTCCAGCACAACCGGTACATGGCGCGGAATATAGATGTAGGAAATCAGCTCGCGCTCGTCGAGGTAATCGACCACGCGGCCCACATGCTCAGGCGCGATGCGAAAGGCAACACCCTGGCACGCACCGCCGGGGCTTAGGCCACAGACCATGCCGGGCTTTTCTTTGGTGCCGCGGTAGTGGATGGAGATCAGGCACATGTCGCGGCTGAAGCCGTTCAGCAGCGCCAGCCCGCGCTCTACATAATCAAATCCCGGCCGCCACATCAGCGAGCCGTAGCCGAACACCCAGAAATTGTCTGGGTCGATGGCGGGATCGGACGCGGGAACCGGCGGGTAGACTTTTGGGGCCTGGGACATGCTCCGCGCGTGTCTCATGCCGCAAACTTGCCGTCAATGCGTGTGATGCTGCGCCTACCGGTTTTCCGCATCCGACGGTAAGGTGAGCCATGACCGACGCGCCAGAAGCACGATCCGCCGCCAAAACACCCCGCCTGGGGCTTTGGCTCGCCGGGCTGACGGCGTTAGCCGTTATCGTTTACGCGGGCTGGTGGTTCGCCGCCGCCGGCCTGCTGAAAGGCGAGGCCGAGCGTTGGATCGCTGGCCAGGAGCAGGATGGCTTTACGCTTGCTCATGCAGCGCCCGTTGTAGCCGGCTTCCCCGGCAAGATCACCGTCACCTATGCCGACTGGTCGTTCACCGCCCCCACGACGCGCGGCGGCGGAACGTGGCGCACGCCCCATGTCGAAGTTTCCGCCGAGCCCTGGTCACCCTTGCGCTTCACCGTGGACTTGTCGGGCACGCATACAATCTCGGGCGTCTGGACGCCGCTGGATGCGCCCGCCACCGTGACCGCCACGCGCGCGGTCATGCAGCCGCGCCTGACGACCGAAGGCCGGATCGGCGAGCTGAATGTGGAAATCAAGGAGTTGCTGGTCGGCGGTGTTGCGCCAAGCCCGGCGCTGGCGGGACTGGAAGATGGAGCGTTGCTGATCGCGCGCGATGATAAGGCCGATACGCCGACCTGGCGCATCACGCTGGCGCTGACCAACTGGCACGCGCCCGCGATCGAAAACCCCACGGGCTTCGGCCCCAACATCCGTGCTATGCACTTTGATGCCGATTTAAAAGGCGCCTTGCCCACGGGCACGCTGCCCGAAGCCCTGAACGCCTGGCGCGAAGGCGGCGGCACCCTGGAGGTGCGCACCTTTGCCTTCGACTGGCCGCCCCTGTCGGTGGCGGCCACGGGCACCTTCGCGCTGGATGAGAAGCTTCAACCCGTGGGCGCGCTGACGGCCACGTTCGCGGGTTTTTCCGAAACGCTGAGCGCGCTGGCCCAGGACAACACCATCAACCGCGACAATGCCGACGCGGCGCAGACCGTGCTGAACCTTCTGGCGCGCAAGCCCGAGGGCGGCGGGCCGCCGGAACTGCGCATTTCGGTGACGGTGCAGAACAGCCGGCTTTACCTGGGGCCCGTGCCGCTAACGGATGTGCCCCAGGTGCAATGGCCGCAGGATTTGAAACTTCCTTAAGAAGTTACGCCGGAAACTCGTACTTCTCGATCACCCACTTTTCCTGGGCCGCTTCGGCGTACCATTGCTTCATGGCGGGCAGCGCCATGACGGCATCGCAGTAGGCTTGAGAAACACTGTTCAGCTTCACGCCGTAAGTCTTGAAGCGCGTGACCACCGGCGCGTACATGGCGTCCGCATTGGAGAACGCGCCGAACAGAAACGGCCCGCCCGCGCCGAACTTCGCGCGGCACTCGCCCCACAGGCTTTGGATGCGGTCGATGTTCTCCTGGACTTCGGCATTGAGGCCCTTGCCGGGGTACGACTTGCGCACGTTCATGCCCATGTTCTGGCGCAAAGGTTGAAAGCCTGAGTGCATTTCGGCCGAGACCGCACGCGCCACCGCACGGGCATGCGGATCGGTGGGCCACCAGGCCTTATCGAAGAAGGCATCGGCCAGGTATTCGAGAATGGCCAGCGAGTCCCACACCGTGATGCCGCCGTGAATGAGAACGGGCACCTTGCCGGCGCCCGAGAACTTCTTGATGGCGGGCACGGTCTCGGGCTCGAACAGCGGCAGCACCGTTTCCTTGAATGTCAGCCCCTGCACCTTCATGGCGAACCACGGGCGCATGGACCACGACGAATAAGCCTTGTTGCCGAGAATCAGGTGCAGTTCGGTGGACATTGGAATTTCCCCTTCAGGCGAAAGGCGGGCGTAAGCCGCCGGAATTGACTGGGCCTGCTTCTATCAAATCCGGCCACGGCGCAAATGACAAACATCCGTCATTTTCTGCCAGGTATTTTTACGCCTGCTTGGCGTCGATGACGCCGCGCCGGATAGCCCGCGTGCGCGCGAACAGTGTTTGCAGGGCCTCGCCGTCGCCGCGCCGGATAGCGCGTTGCAGGGCGGTCAGGTCCTCGGTGAAGCGCTGCAGAATTTCCAGCACGGCCTCGCGGTTGTTCATGAACACGTCGCGCCACATGACGGGGTCCGAGGCGGCGATGCGCGTGAAATCGCGGAAGCCCGAGGCGGAGTACTGGATCACCTCTTGTTTTAAATCTTCGGCCAGGTCGTCGGCGGTGCCGACAATGGTGAAGGCAATCAGGTGCGGCAGGTGCGAGGTGATGGCCAGCACCTTGTCGTGGTGATCGGCCTGCATGGTCTCGATCTTCGAGCCAGCCTTTTCCCAGAAGTCGCGCACCTTCTGCACAGCGGAGGCGTCACTGCCGGGCAATGGCGTGATGATGCACCAGCGGCCCTGGAACAGTTCGGGGAACCCGGCCTCGGGGCCCGAATGCTCTGTACCCGCCAGCGGGTGCGCCGGTACGAAATGCGCGCCTTTGGGAATGTGCGGAGATACGGCGTCGATCACCGCCTGTTTGACCGAGCCCACGTCCGTCACGATGGCACCGGGCTTCAGGTGCGGGCCGATGGCCTTGGCGATCTCGCCGTTGGTGCTGATGGGTGTGGCAATGACGATAAGATCAGCGTTCTTCACGGCCGCCGCGTAATCCGGCGTCACTTCGTCGGCGATGCCGAGCTTCAGGCACGTATCCAGCGTTTCCTTGCGCCGGGCGCAGGCAACGATGGTCTTGGCCAGGCCGTCGCGCTTCATCACACGCGCCATGGACGAGCCGATCAAACCAATCCCGATAAAGGTAACGCGGTCAAACATCGTGCCCTATCTCAGCTCGTCATGAATTCATCAAGGGCGGCCAGCAGCAGCTCCATTTCGTCATCGGCGCCGATGGTGATGCGCAAATGGTTGGGGAGGCCGTAGTTATCGACGCGGCGGGCGATGATGCCCTTGGATTGCAAAAAGGCATCGGCGGCGGCGGCCGTCTTGCCCTTCTTGCCGTCGAACATCGGCAGCACAAAGTTGCCGGAATCCCCCGTGACGGTCAGGCCCAGACCGCGCAGGCGTTGCAGCGTGATCTTCATCCACTTGCTGTTATGGGCCTTGGCTTTGGTCACGTGCTCCTGGTCGCGCACAGCGGCGACGCCGGCCGCCTGAGCAGGGGCCGAGACATTGAACGGGCTGCGCAGACGTTCCAAGGCATCGATGATGGCCTTTGCGCCATAACCCCAGCCCAGGCGCAGCGCACCAAGCCCGTAGATTTTCGAGAAGGTGTGCGTAACCACTGTATTCGGCGTGCTTTCGGCCAGGCTCAGGCCCGTATCGTAGTCGGGGGCGTCCATGAACTCGGCGTAGGCGGCATCCAGCACCAGCACAATGTCTTCGCGCAAAGCCGCGCGCAGGCTTTCGACCGCCGCCTTTGGCAAGTACGTGCCCGTGGGGTTGTTGGGATTGGCCAGAAACACCAGGCGCGTGCGCGGCGTGACCGCCGCCAGAATGGCCGACACATCAGCGGTGATGTTGCGCTCGGGGACAACCACGGGCGTGGCCCCGACGCTGCGGGCGTAGATGCCGTACATCAGGAAGCCGTGAGCGGTGTGGATCACCTCGTCGCCCGGCCCAGCGTAGGCCCGGCAGAGCAGCCCCAGAATTTCATCGGAGCCCGAGCCGCAGATGATGCGCTCGGGGTCCAGCTTGTGCACCTCGGCGATGGCCGCACGTAAGTCGGCGGCATCCCCCGGCGGGTAGCGGTGCAAGGCCGCATCCGCCCCCCGGTAGGCGGCCACGGCCTTGGGGCTGGGGCCCAGGGCGGCCTCGTTGGAAGAGAGCTTGATGACCCGGCTGACGCCCGAGAGGCGGGATTTCCCGCCGACATACAGGGTGATGTCCATGACGCCGGGTTTGGGTTGCGGCAAAGCCATAGGGGCCGTCTTTCCGTGCAAGATCGTTAAGGCTCGCCCGGACATACGCCGGGGGCCTGAAAATTGCGCACAGTCATAGTTTCTGCGGGCCCTAAAGCAAAGGTCAAAAACGAAAGAAAGCGTTGACAGACGGGGCTTTAGGGGCTGATTCCTGGGCTTAACCGCTGCCCTTTTTTAAGCCCGCGCCGCCTTTTAAGCCATGACCAGCCTGACCACCCCCCTCAGCGATGCGCCCGCCCCGGACCTGGACGCCCGGATGGTGTTGCCTGAGCCGTTGACGCTGCAGTCGGGCGAAGTCTTGAGCAGCGTGACTGTGGCCTACCAGACCTACGGCACGCTGAACGCCGACAAATCCAACGTGATTGTCGCTTGCCACGCGCTGACGGGCGACCAGTACGTGTGCGGGGTTCATCCGCTCACAGGCAAACGCGGTTGGTGGGACGATCTGGTAGGCCCCGGCAAGGTGATCGACACCAACCGCTATTTCATTGTCTGCGCCAATGTCCTGGGCGGTTGCATGGGCTCGACGGGCCCCAAAGAGATCAACCCTGCCACGGGACGGCCGTGGGGTTTGCGTTTTCCGGTCATCACCATCCGGGACATGGTGGCCGCACAAGTTAAGCTGCTCGATCATCTGGGTATCGAAAAGGTGCTGTGCGTTATCGGCGGGTCCATGGGGGCCATGCAGGCGTTGGAGTGGGCGCACCGCTATCCGAACCGCGTGTTTGCCGTGGCGCCCATCGCGGGCTCGTACCGTCACTCGGCCCAGAACATCGCGTTCCATGAAGTGGGGCGCCAGGCCATCATGGCCGACCCGGACTGGGCGCACGGCAACTACCTGGAAGAGAACAAGGTGCCGAAGCGCGGGCTTGCGGTCGCACGCATGGCCGCGCACATCACGTATCTGTCGGAAACGGCGCTGCACCGGAAATTCGGCCGCCGCCTGCAGGACCGCGCCTCGCTGACGTACGGCTTCGATGCCGACTTCCAGGTGGAAAGCTACTTGCGCCATCAGGGCTACACGTTCGTCGACCGCTTTGACGCCAACTCGTACCTCTACATCACGCGCGCGATGGATTACTTCGATCTCGCCAGCGAGAACAGTGGCGTACTCTCCAACGCCTTCAAAGGTTCGCCCGTGCGGTTCTGCCTGATCTCGTTCACCTCTGACTGGCTGTTCCCGACATCGGAAAGCCGCGCCATCGTGCATGCGTTGAATGCTGTGGCGGCAAATGTGAGCTTCGTCGAGATCGAGTCCGACAAAGGGCACGACGCCTTCCTGCTGGACGAACCCGACTTCCACCAGACATTACGCGGCTTCATCGACGGCTGCGCCGACGTGTACGGCGTGCCGCGCGCCATCAAAACAGGCGCGCCATGAACCAGATCAGCCCCGCCCCCGTGAAGCCCAGCGCCAAGCGTATCCGCGTCGATTTGCAGCTGGTGGCCGATCTGGTGAACCCCGGCACGCGCGTGCTCGACATCGGCTGCGGCGACGGCACGCTGTTATCGTATCTGGCCTCGTTCAAGCAGGTGGACGGTCGCGGACTTGAGATTTCCATGGCCAAGGTGCGCGCCGCTGTCAGCCAGGGGCTGCCGGTCATTCAAGGCAATCTTGAAACGGACCTGAAAGACTACCCCGCAGGCGCGTTCGATTACGTGATCCTCAGCCAGACCCTGCAGGCGACACTACAGCCGCGCGGCGTGATGGAAGATCTCTTGCGTATCGGCAAGCGCGCCATTGTATCGTTGCCCAACTTTGGCCACTGGCGCGTGCGCTGGTCGCTCTTGGTGCGTGGACGCATGCCCATGACCGCCAACCTGCCCGACCAATGGTACGAGACGCCCAACATTCATCTATGCACGATTCTCGACTTCGTCGATCTGTGCCGGACCATGAATGTGCGCATCGAGCAGGGCTATGCCTTAAGTTCCACCGGGCAGAAGCAGAATTTCAGCGCAACAGGCTGGCTGGCCAACCTGTTCAGCGAGCAGGCGGTGTTTGTGCTGACGCGCAATCCGTAGCGTTATTTTCACTTCTGCCTTGAATGCCATGACCCAAGCCGCCGGCGGCAGGCCTGGCCACGACGCTTGCGCGCCGCTCGGCGGGCAGGCCTTGGAACGGTATCGCGTAAATCTGTTTTTCCGCTTCGACGATGTGCACACCCGCGAAGGTGGGGAACCAACGGTTGCCCAGCCGGTCCAAGGCACCAGCCGCACCCGCGAACAACCGCCACACCGCTGGCGGCAGGAACAGCGCGCGGGCCGTCTGGCGCGGCGCGAACAGACCATCCCGTAACAGTGTCGTCAGTTGCGTCAGCGAATAGGGCCGGCCGTGGGCGAAGGGCGAAACTTCAAAGCGCGCCCATAAACTCGCGCGGTTGGCGACCACCACGACGATGCGCCCACCGTCGGCCAGCACGCGCCAGCACTCGCGCATCATCAGCCGCGGCTCGGCAGTGCTTTCCAAACAGTGAACCAAAAGCAGCCGGTCGATGGAACGGTCGGGCAGCGGCAAGGTGAACTCCTCGGCCAGGGAGACCAAGCCTAGTCCCTCCTCGGGCCAGTGCATGACCCCTTGCGCGGGCGGCATGACGGCGATAACCCGCTCGGCCTCGGCGCGGTAACCGCCGAGATAAGGCACGGCGAAGCCCAAGCCCAGAACGCGCTGGCCGGTTAAGTTGGGCCAGGTCGTGCGCAATTGGCGCGCGATCAGCCCCTGCACTAGGCGGCCCAGCGCGCGGGCATAAAAGTCTCTGAGATCAACGACATCGAGCCACATGGCCGGCACCCTAAGACAGACCGGTGAAATTGGGAATTAAGGGTTGTGGATAACCTCGCCGGCCCAGAAAAAGGGCAATCTTTTCAAGGTCTGATCTTATGCTAACCCATTGTTATCCGATGATTTTTTGCTTGCCTCTGGGCAGCGAATCCCCCACACTCTCAAGCGTTGCGATCTGGTCTTTGCGACCCTTGCGCCCCTGACAGCCCTAAAGCCGTCAGCGCACCACGATTGACGACGGGGGATACGTCATTGCTGCATACGTTGCGCTCATCGCTGCGAGCTGCGTTTTCCGAAACGGGGCGGCGCGGATTTACACTTATTGAAATCGCGATTGTTCTGGTGGTGATCGGGCTGATCGTCTCGGGCGGCCTGCTGGCCGTCTCGCCCGTGCTGCAAAGTGCGAAGATCACCGAAACACGCCAGAAAATGGCGACAATTGAATCTGCTCTGCTCGGTTATGTCATTGCCAACGGCTGCCTGCCCTGCCCGGCGGCGCGCAATATCGGCGGCACGATCACCGGCATCGCCAACGATGGCAGCGACTACACGACAGCGTGCGGCAGCGACGGCACATGTTTAGGGGCCACCAACAACGCATCAGGTTTGGTGCCGTGGGTAACCTTGGGCATATCGGAGAATGACGCCACAGACGGCTGGGGCCGCCTGTTCAGCTACGGCGCCGACAGCACGCTGACCAATTCATCCACTGATGTACAGCGCACCTCGGGAACATTCCCGACGTTCACCAGCAACATCCAGATGAACAGCACCGGCGGCACCAACCTCGGCTACACCGCTATTGCTTACGTGATTGTCAGCCACGGGCTTGATGGCTCCTTCGGCGAAACGTTCCAGGCCCAGGCCCTGGCCGATAAGTACGGCTCGGCCGCGAACTCGGGCCAGAACGAAAACGGCGACAGCGACCTGACCTTCGTGACGGGCAACACGATAGGCAGCAACAACTCCAGCTACTACGATGACTTGACGTCATTCAAATCGCTGCAGCCCCTGATCATCAGCTGCGGCGCGGGGTCGTGCGGCAATCCAAGCTAAGACGGCCGCCCGGGCACACGGCGCGGACGGTATGAGAACGGTGGGGGATGTGAGGCAATGGCTGGTTTTTTGAAGTGGGGAAGTTCTCTTGGCGCCCTGGCGCTGTGCGTCGGCGCGGCCCTGCTGCCGGAGCCCGCTGCAGCACAGCTGTTCGGCGGCGACAACCGCGATTGCCTGCGCTTCGTGCAAAGTTACGAACGTTCGATGCGCATTCCGCAGGGACTGCTGACCGCCATTTCGTTCACGGAATCGGGCCGCGAAATCAACGGCGAGCGCGTACCATGGCCATGGACGATCAACGTCGGCGGCGACGGCCGCTATTTCGAGACCAAGGAGCAGGCGGTTACCGCTGTTCGCAAACTCCTGGATGAAGGCCAGCGCTCCATCGACGTGGGCTGCATGCAGATCAATCTGCGCTACCACCCCAATGCCTTCCGCGATATCGAGCAGGCCTTCGACCCGGCTTCAAACGTAGCCTACGGCGCCCAATATCTGCAGTCGCTTTACCGTCTGCAGGGATCGTGGCCCAAGGCCGTCGAGCGCTATCACAGCACCGATGACGGCCGCCGCGCGGAATACCGCGAGCGGGTCATGTCGTTCTGGAACACCGACGCGCGCCGCATGATCTTAAGTGCAGTGGCCGCTGAGAATACCGACACGCCCTATCACCGCGCTTTACGCGATTACGCCGCCGGCAAGTACACCGAGGCTTTGGACAAGTACCAGGGCATCATCGACCAGAACCCCTCGGACCGGCTGGCGCTGCTGGGTCTGGCGATGTCCTACGACCGCCTGGGCCGCGTGCGCGAGGCCCAGCAAGCTTATGCACGCACTCTGATTGTCGAGCCCGACAACGAGGCGGCCCTGTCGCGCGTCATCCAGATGTCGTCGAACCTGCCCGCCACTGACGCAGCTATACAGCTTGAGTACCTGATCAAGAACGGCGTGAGGCGCCCCGAGGTCTACGCGGCCCTGGCTGAAGTCAGCAGCAGCAACGGCGATGACGCGACCGCGCTTGATTACCTGAAGGCGGCGATTCAGATATCGCCTGCCATTGCCATGTATCATCTCAACGCCGGGGTTTTGGCCGACCGGCTGAAGCGCACCGAAGACGCGGTTGCGGGCTATTTGGAATTCCTGCGTATTTTCGACCAGAACCCGGTCATTACCGATACGCCGGTGGACGGCATTCGCGAGCGCGTGCGTTACCTGCGCGCAACGATGTAAACAACAGCGCGGCCGTTCGGGTCAGCGCAACGATTGGGGGAGTGAACATGGACATCACCGAACTCTTAGCCTTTGCCCAGAAAAACAAGGCCTCGGACCTGCACCTGGTTGCGGCCAAGGAGCCCATGGTGCGTATCGACGGGGGCTTGCGCCCGATCAAGACCGGCGACCTCAGCCCCGACACCGTCAAGGACATGATCTACAACATCATGACCGAGGAGCAGCGCTCCGAATACGAAGCCGAGAAGGAAATCGACTTCGCCATCGCGTTCGGCGAAGAATCGCGCTTCCGCGTCAACGCCTACACCACCACCACCGGCTCGGCGGCTGCTTTCCGCGAAATCCCCACCAAGATCCCGACACTCGAGCAGTTGAACGCGCCTGACATCTTCAAGCAGTTCGCCAGCATCGAGCGCGGCCTGGTGCTGGTGACCGGCCCCACGGGCTCGGGCAAGTCCACCACGCTGTCGGCCATGATCAACCACATGAACGAGACCAGCGATTTGCATATTCTGACCGTCGAAGATCCGGTGGAGTTCGTGCACAAGAAAAAGCGCGCGCTGATCAACCATCGCGAAGTGGGCCGGCACACCAAGTCGTTCTCGCGCGCGCTCAAGTCTGCTCTGCGCGAAGATCCGGATGTGATTCTCGTCGGCGAAATGCGCGACCACGAAACCATCTCGCTGGCCTTAACTGCGGCCGAAACCGGCCACCTGGTGATGGGCACGCTGCACACCAGTTCGGCGGCCAAGACGGTGGACCGTATCATCGACGTGTTCCCGGCCGGCGATAAGGAAATGGTGCGCGCCATGATCGCGGGCTCACTGCAAGCGGTGGTCAGCCAAGTGCTGTTGAAGCGCAAGGGCGGCGGGCGCGCGGCCGCGCACGAAATCATGGTCGGCACCAACGCCATCCGTAACCTGATCCGCGAAAACAAGGTGCCGCAGATCTACTCAATGATTCAGGTGGGCATGCGCTACGGCATGCAGACCATGGAAGATTCCATCCGGCGTCTGGTGGAAGCGGGTACGGTCGAGGCCTCGGAAGCGGGCGAAATGCTGAAGATGCTCTCGGGCGGCGAGGAAGTGGGCGGTGGCGGCACGCCGGCCCAAGCTGCGTCGCGCCCGGCGGCACCTGCGGCGGCGGCGCCTGCGCCGCAGCCAACGCCCGCAGGCGGCGAAGCCAAAAAATCGCGTTCGCTGTTTTAAGCACACACCTATCGCCGTTCAGGCACATCAGTTGGGGGCATACCCGTGATCGATTCCGAATTTCAAGGCTGGCTGAAAGAACTCGCTGGTCCCGGCGGCTCTGACCTTTACGTCACCGTGGATGCCGCCCCCATGTGGCGCGGCGACAAGGGCTTCAAGCCCCTGCGCGATAAGCCCCTGAAGTCGGAGGAAATCGACCGCATGATCGCCTCGATCTTGGGCGAGAAACAGCAGGCCGAATTCAAGCGCACCGGTGAATTCAATATGGCCGTTGCGCTGGATGGGCTGGGGCGTTTCCGTCTCAATCTGTTCCGCCAACGCGGCCTGCCGGGCCTGGTGGCGCGCATCATCCGCGTACAGATCCCGACCATGCACGAGCTGCGCTTGCCGAGCCTCCTCGGCGACATGGTGATGGAAAAGCGAGGCCTGATCTTCGTGGTCGGCGGCACGGGCTCGGGCAAATCGACGACGCTGGCGGCCATGATCGGGCATCGCAACGAATCCGCTCCTGGGCACATCATCACCATCGAAGACCCGGTGGAATTCGTGCACGAGCACAAGAAATGCATCGTCACACAGCGAGAGGTGGGCGTGGACACCGACAGTTTTAACGCCGCACTCAAGAACACGCTGCGCCAGCACCCGGACCTGATCCTGATCGGTGAAATCCGCGACATGGAGACGATGGAGCATGCGCTCAATATCTCCGAGACCGGGCACCTGGCCATGGCGACACTGCACGCCAACAACGCCAACCAGGCGATCGAGCGCGTGGTCAATTTCTTCCCGCAGGAAATGCACACCCAAGTGCTGCTTAGCCTCTCCAACAATCTGAAGGGCATCGTCTCTCAACGCCTGGTGAAGAAGACCGAAGGCGGGCGCTGCGGCGCGCTGGAGATCATGCTGAACCAGGGCTACATCAAAGAACTCATCGCCAAGGGCGAGATCAAAGAACTGAAGAAGATGATGGAGGAGAACGCCCACCTCGGCATGCAGACCTTCGACCAGGCCCTGCAGAAGCTGGTGAAGGAAGGGTTGATCTCGGAGGAAACGGCACTGGCCGAAGCCGACAACGTCGGCGATCTGAAGCTGAAACTGAAGCAGGCCCAGGTGGGTGCCGCCGGCGGCGGCAGCGGCCTCAAAAGCGTGGATACGTCCAAGCTGTCGCTGGGCTAAGCGGAAGGCGTTTTTAAGCGCCGAAAATCTGGCCGCCGGTTTTTTCCTCAGCTTCAAGAGCCGCCAGGAACGCTCGCTCCAGACTGGGCGCTTTCATGGTCTCCACAAAATCGGCGCTCTTGCCGAGATAGATGATTTTACCCGCATGCAAGATGGCAATGCGGTCGCAGATTTCCTCGATATCGGCCAGGATGTGCGAGCTGAAGAATATGGTGCGCCCCGCGTTGCGCGCTTCCATCAACCGGTCCTTCAGCATTACACGCGCGCGCGGATCCAAGCCGCTCATAGGCTCATCCAGGATCATCAATGGGGCAGTCACCAGCAGCGTTCCCAACAGACCCAGTTTCTGGCCCATGCCCTTGGAATAGGTACGCACTTTACGGTCGAGCGCGGTGGGATCGAGGTCAAGCCCCTTAGCCATCTCGCGTGCGGCGCCCTTGTCGACACGCTGGCCGAAATAATCCATGTGGATGCTTAAATGCTCCCAGCCGTAGAGCTGCGGTGAGGGCTGGAACTTCTCGGGCAAGTAGACAAGGTGCCGCCGCGCTTTGGCGGATGCGTTGAGTTCGCCGAAGAAGGTAATGGACCCGGCGGCGTCGCGCAGCGCCAGAATCGAACGGATCAGCGTGGTCTTACCGATACCGTTAAGGCCGATCAGGCCGAAACACTCGCCCGGCGTCAAAGAAAAGGAGATGTTGTTGAGAATCTGCCGTTTGCCATAAGAGGTCGAGACATTCTCGACGGCGAGCGGCGCCACGGCGCTGACGTTCAAGGATAGCGGCCCTCGACGATGATGCCGGACTCGGCAATAAACGTCTGATTGGGTTCCAACCGCACCGGGCGCATGCCCTGCACACTCAAGGGCACCAGCAACTCCACGTAGCGCGGCGTAATGTCGGTCACCTGGAACGACTGGAAATCCTGATTAGGCCCGATGGGCGCCCCGTTGATCCAGATCGTCCAATCCTTTGGGCCGTAATACATGATGCTGCCGAGGAACAAGGATTCCATCTTCTCGGCCTTCTCGCGCGCTGCTTCGGTCACGTCGCCGCCGGCTTGGCGGTCCTTGATCTCGTTATACTCATCGATGGTGAACATCAGCGTATCGGGCACGGCGCGGCGCTCTTTGGGCGCGTTTGCGGCGGACGTCTGGCCTTCGGCGGGCGCGGTCTGCGCCCAGGCGGCCGACGCAACCAACACAAGCGCAGCAATGCCGATCAAGCGGGTGATGGCTTGCGTCATTTCTTTTCGTCCTGTTTCTGCGCGGTCCGCCACGAATACCGGATCGTGCCTGTCACAATCTTCGAGTCCTCGCCGCGGCTGACGAGATTGAGCGCCTCGGGCGATATGACTGCCGCCCGCCCCATCTCAAGATCAGTCAGGACCATGGAGCCCGGGAAATCGTCATACACGGCGGCCATGAAGGAATAGACGCTTTTATCGAGCGGCGCGCCGATGCTGAGTTCGATGTTCTCGACATAAACGCGGTAATCGGTTGACTTGGGCTGGTTCGCCACAGCCTCGGGGGCCTGTAAGCCCGCGGCCTGGAAGTTGTAATTCAACGACGACAAGCCAAATTCAAGCGCCAGGGCCTGCATCTGGCGCACGGCTGTGCGCCGCGTGTGCGGGATCAGCTTGTCGCTGGCGACCAGGGTCTCGAAGCGTTGCTGGTTCTTGATCACGAAATCGTAGTCTTCGCGCGATTGCTTCAACCGGGCTTGAACCGAGGAAATATCCGCACGCAGACGGGTCACATCCTGCTCGGCCGTGTCGCGCGCCGAGCCCAAGGTGAAGTACATCAGAACAAAGAAGACGAAGAACGCGCCGATGACCGATACCGAAATCAGCACGATCTTCGGCAGCGCCGGGAGCTTGAAGTCTATGCCTTTAATGTTGGGCAATTTCATTTGCTTGCCCCCTTCGCGATCAGGAATTCAATATAGAACGGTTCATCCGAGCGGGCCGACGTACCTTGGCTGACGGCTGCCTCGTTGGCGCTGGCGCCGAACAATCCGCCGGTTAGCACTTCCGACGCCTGAGCGGCAACGGGCTCTTTCACCACTGTTACGGTGTAGTCCTTGCCGAAACTGTTGGCCAGCCGCTGCTGGAGCCGGCGCGAGGCCTGAACGGCCTCGTCCGCCGTGGCGATCACGCTGGCCATGCGCATACGTAGCGTCAGTGCGTAGTCAGTGGTATTCTGGCGCGCGGCCTGGCTTGGCCGTCCCGGCGCCGCACCGGCCGGCGCGAACTTGAGATCAAGAACGATGGCGTCGCTTTGCAGGGAATCATACACCTTCGAAAGATGCGGGATGATGTCCTGCTTGCCGCGGTCCATCGCTGTTTCGACATCAAAGATATTGCGCATCTGGGCTGCATCGTAAGGCAGCCCGCTAATCCGCGATTGCTCGGAGGCTAGCGAATTCTTGATCTCGGTGGACTGCGCCGTAAGCCGGTCGCGCTCGCTGTTGGCCGTGAAGTATTCAACCGCCGTCACACCCGTCCACGCCAGCGTTGAGACCGCCACAATGCCCGCCGCATAGGGGGCCGCGACAAACGCCAACTCACGCAAGTCGTCGCGGATATCGCCCATCGAGACAGAGCGCGTCAGCTTCAAGTTCGGCTGGCGCTTGTTGGCGAACCATGCGGCATGCAGCACATCGCAATAGGCCTGATCTTCAGGCCCAATAGCGCCCAAACCCAGCATGGCGCCGGCTTCGTAGGGTGTCAGAATGTTGACGCTGCGCGCGCCCGTCCACTCCAGCTTGTCCAAGGCATCGCGGTTGGCTGCGGTGGTGAGGAGCACGAGATCCAACGGTTCTCCCACCGAGTAACCAAGACGGCGCAGATACGTGATGGTGGCCTTGAAGTCGCGCACGATCATGTCGGCAAATTCGTCGGGGGGCGTATCGGGCGGCGGCGCCTGGGTTAAGCGCGTCAGGCTGAGGCGGCCGTTCTTGGCGATGATCTGCCGCAAACCCCCGGTAACGTTAATGCCGATCAAATGTTGCCAGTGGTTGCCCTGCTCGACCGGAGTATCCTTGGGGGCGAGGGCCGGTACGATATCGACGTTTTCAGATGCAATGGCGTAAACCCCGCCTTTCTCGTTCGGCAGGCTTTCGTAAAATTCGATCCAGCCCGGAATGCGTCCGTCCAGCGGCACAGAAGCGAATTCGTAAAGCAGCGTATTGCGCTCGCCGGGCCCGATCAGGCGCGCGCCGCGCATGCTTTGGCCAGGGAACGCCATGGTGATGTGACGGCTTAAGATTTTGCGGCGGTCAAGAATGTTGACCTTGGGGACTTCCTCTTCCTTGAAGGCTTGATCCAGCGTGTCCACAATCACCGACACGCGGCCCTTCTTGTCTTCGGCCAGGGCTTCACCCAGTTCTTCCAGGGCGGTGGCCGGGTCGGGCGAGGCCAGCCATGCGTTGACCATGCGCTTATCGACAAAGCGGATCAGCACGACGTTATCGTCGCCAATGTTCAAAACGTATTCGCTTTTCTTCGCCATCGAAGCGATACCCTACCCGCCGCCGTTACATACCGAGATTGCCGAGGCTGTCGTAGATCGGCCCCATCACGCCGATGACGATCCAGCCCATGATGACGCCCGAAATCGCCGTCATGGCCGGCTCGATCATGCCGATCATGGCGTCGATCGCTTCATCAACGTCCTTGTCATAGAAATCCGTCACGTTATCCAGTACGCCGCCCAGGTTACCGCTATCCTCGCCGATCTTGACCATGCGGGTCACCAGGCTCGGGAACTGGCCCGAGTTGCGCATGGCCATCGACAGCGGTTCGCCATTCTGCACCTGCTGGCGCACGATCTTCAGCGATTCCTCGAGGCAGCGATTAGCGACCACGCGCTGCGCGGTTTCCAGGCATTGCAGAATGGGAACGCCGGACTGGAACATGACGGCGAAGAAATGGGCAAAGCGTGAAATGGCGATTTTTGAAACCAATGCCCCAATGCGGGGCACGCGCAAGCCTAGGCACGAGAAGGCATAGCGCATTTTATCGGAGGAGGCGCGCACGCCCGCTAGGCCTGCGAACAGCGCAATGGGCGTTATGATAATAACCCACCAGTAGTCCTGCACAAAATTCGAGGTGGCAATTAGGGCGACGGTTAATGGCGGCAGGGCTGTGTTGTTGGACTGCAGAAACTCGACGATGCCCGGCACCACCACGCCCATCATGAAACCCAGCATGCCGGTAATGACCACCAGCACGATGATCGGATAGCGCACGGCCTTGACGATGCGGGCGCGGATCGCCTCTTCCCATTTCACGTGGTGCACGAGGTGCTGGAAGGATTCCGTCAGCTTGCCACTTTCCTCGCCGGCCGAGACCAGTGCTGCATAAAGATCGCCGAAGACCTTGGGGTGCTTTTCGAACGCTTGCGACAGGGGCGTACCGCCCGAGACGTCATTAATGATGTCGGTCGTCAAGTCACGCAGGCGCGGGTCATCGGCGGAATCGCGCACATCGGTCAATGAATCGATCAGCGGCACGCCGGCCGCCTGCAGCTGCTCAAGGTGCACAAAGAACTGGATTTTATCGCGCGCCTGGATGTTGCGCCCGCCGCCCAGA
The DNA here is from genome assembly GCA_016793085.1 of Rhodospirillaceae bacterium. Taxonomy (GTDB): domain Bacteria; phylum Pseudomonadota; class Alphaproteobacteria; order Rhodospirillales; family Rhodospirillaceae. Next base: position 5,804 of record JAEUKM010000030.1, on the reverse strand, counting down.
ACCTTGCGTTCCTTCACGGGTTTGCTGTCCACCAGCATCAGGCCCAGCTTGTTCAGCTGCTGGTACAGATCGCTTTCATTGGCCGCATTGATCTTGCCGCGGACCTGGCGGCCCGTATCGTTCAAGGCCCTGTATGCGTACTGCGGCATGAAACAGTAACCTCGGAAACTTGTTTACAAACGCGCCGTGAAGTCGACCACGCGCATGGCGGCGTCCAGGCTCGTGACCCCGTTCAAGACCTTGGTAGACGCATCGCCGATCATGGGAATGAAGCCCGCCTTCTCGGCCGCCTTTTTCACCGCCACCAGGGATGCATCCTGCACGATCAGTTCATCGACCTCTTCGCTGAAGGGCATGATTTCCACGACAGCCATGCGGCCCTTGTAGCCTGAGCGGCGGCAATTATCGCAACCCTTGGCATGGCCGATGGTCGGCGGGTTTGCCGGATCGACGTTCAAAAGCTTGCACTCTTCGGCGGTGGCGGTGCGCATCTCCTTGCAGTCCTGGCACAGCTTGCGCACCAGGCGCTGGGCGATAATGCCGATGACGTTGCCGGCCATCAGGTTGGGTTTCAGGCCCAAATCCAGCAAGCGCGGAATGCAACCCGCCGCGTCGTTGGTGTGGAGCGTGGTGAAGACTTGGTGGCCGGTCATGGCGGCGCGCAAAGCCATCGTTGCCGTGCCGGAATCGCGCACTTCCCCGACGAGAATGATATCGGGGTCCTGGCGCAGAAGGGTGCGGATCCCTTCCGAGAAGCTGAGCGAGGAACCTTCGCGCACTTGCGCCTGGCGGATCAACTGCAGCTCGTATTCGACCGGGTCTTCCAGCGTCATGATATTCACATCAAGCGAGTTGATGTAGCTCATCATGGCGTAGAGCGTGGTGGTTTTGCCCGAGCCCGTGGGCCCCGTGACGATCACGATGCCTTCGGGCTTCAACAGCATTTTCTTGATGAGGTTGAGGTTGTGGTCGGTCAACCCCACCTTGTCGATGGTCACCAGCGCCTGTGTTTTATCGAGAATACGAAGCACCACGTTTTCGCCGTGAATGGTGGGCAGGGCCGAGACGCGGAAGTCGACTTTGCGGTTGCCGATTTCCAGCGTAAAGCGTCCGTCCTGCGGGTTCAGGCGGTCGGCGATGTTCATGCCTGACATGAGCTTGATGCGGTGCGCGGCGGCCGTCCAATAGCGCTTGTGTAGTGTGCGGATCTGCGTCATTTCGCCGTCGATGCGGTAACGCAGACGCAGGAAGTTGCCTTCCGGCTCGAAGTGAATGTCCGATGCATTGCTTTTAATGGCGTCCAGCAGCAGCGCGTTCACCAACCGCACCAGAGGATGCAGGTAACCGCCCTCGGTCTGCTCCTGGTATTCGGTTTCTTCCGCATCGCCTTCAACCGATTCCAGTTCCTTCAGGATGCCGTCGATGGACAGCTCGTGGCCGTAATACTGGTCGATGGCTTTTTGAACTTCGGTATCCGAACACACCAGCGGCTGCACGTTCGTGCCCGCCGGGAAGAACCGCTTGACCTTGTCGATGGCCAGCACGTCGTAAATGTCGGCCATGGCCAGGCGCAGCGTTTTGCCGTCGAAGCTGACGGGGAACGCGCGGTAGCGGGTGGCGGCTTCCTTGGGCAACAGCGCCAAGGCTTCGGCTTCGACGACGGTCGAGCCCGGCACGAAGCGCTGGAAGCCTGAACTTTCGGCCAGAACGGCGGAGAGCGCCTGTTCGGTGATGAAGCCCAACTCGACCAGCAATTCGCCGAGCAGTTTGTTGGATTTGGCTTTTTCCTGGAAAGCGACTTCCAGTTGGTCTTTCGATAACAGGCCGCGCTCGACCAGAAGGTCGCCGATACGCGCGGTGGGTTTTGCGGCCCCTGAATCGGGTTTATCGCCGTCCATGCCCTAATCCCCCGTGACGTCTGAAAATCCCGTTGGGAATCTATACCAGCAGGCTCCGATTGGCGAGGCTTAAGGCATCATCGGAATGCAGATTATGTATTCTTTTTCAATGTTGTAGGGCTCGGTATCCGGCGCGGGGAAATGGTGCCGGTCCTCGATGGAAAACTTCGAAGTCGCTACCACTTTGCCGCTATTGATACGTCCGTCGTCCATCTTGGCGTCGATTCTTTGTGCGGCCCGGCCTGGAATTCGGGTGGCGCAGAGCGAGCCCTCCTTCTGGCCTAAATTCCCCTCGTCCAGGCCATAAAACCCGCCGAAAGGGTTTTCCGGCAAGGCCGAGGTGCCCTCGAATTTTGGATCGCCTTCAAGCGCACCCGAGAAGCGCAAGTCCCGCCAGGCGGCAAACTGTTCTCCGCCGGGGTTGCCCACCTCGTAAAGTTTGCCGTCCAGCTTGCTGTTTCCAGCCAGAGACGCCGTAACCGTCTCCGTTACAACTGTTAACGCGCTGGGCCGATTCCAGCGGTTCGGCGAACGCGGATCATCCCCGGGCAATTCATCATACGTATCCTGATAGCCGACGATCAGGCGCTGGTACTGCTCCATCTCGTACATCACGGCAACGCTGCGCATGCCTTCGATGACGTCTTTGCCCTTCAAGGCAAAGAACATCATCAGGCCGACGATCGAGATGGTAAACGCCAACTCGATCACGGTCATGCCGCGCATGTTCACTGCACAACCCCCCGGTTTTTCATGTGAGGCGAGGCTACAACGAGACGACAGCGTTGAGAATGGATTTGGGCGGCAACCCTTGCCGCAAAATAAAACGGCGCGGACCCGTTAAAGTCCGCGCCGTACGATTCAGATTGTATAGGGTCTTATTCGAGGGCCATGACCAGATCGCACTCGACCGAGGTCAGAGCGGTGTACGCGCCACCCGTACCGGCCGTGCCGCAGTTGGTGGTATCAAGGCCAGAGGTGCGGATACGGCCCGTTTGAGGTTGCGCATCATCGTATTTGGTATCGAGTTGCAAAGCGCGAACCGGGGCGACGATGGCTTGGGCGTCGGCAACCTGGCCGTTGGAGGCGAATTTATGGGCGCGGATCCAGTTGGCGAGCAACGAACCAGCCGAGCTGGCGCCACCCTGGTGCGTGCCGTAAGCGACAGTCAGGCCGCTCTGCGGGAATGCCGCCTGCGGCAAGGGCGAAATGACCGTGCCGCCCGAGAACCCAAGAGCGCCGGTCGCAACTGGAGAGGAAGAACCGCCGCCGATGAAGCCAGCGCCCACCAGCATGTTCCAGAATTCGTAGTTTTCGCCCGTCACGCCGTTAATCGCTGCAATTGCACCGGCGTTAGCCGCTGCCGCTTGCAAGATACCGTCACCATTGCCCGATACGCACACGGCGCAGACGGCCGAACTGCCGTAATCGCCAGGAAAAGCGCGGAAGCGGTCGATGAAGGAATTGACGCCCGCTTTAACGGAGTCGGTTTGGCTGATGTAATTTTTCTGACGGGCGCTTTCGATCAACTCTTGGCCCTTCAAGATACCGCCGATGATCAACCCGATGATGATCAAGACGATCGACATTTCGATGAGCGTGAACCCGCGCTCGCGTGCTGTATTGAGATTAATCATAAGACCCCCGGAAAATTTGCGCCTCGACGCAGACAGCACACTCGCCTTTCAGGCGAAGCTATCATGCTTCATCATTACCACAGTTTTTAGGGTCGCACCAAGGGAATAATTAGGCAAAAAGTTCTTAAATTCCAAGCAGTTAAACCCAGGCGCGAGAAGGGCGATCTTGTCATAAGTACCGTTCCAAAATGGCCCGGTTCGCACGTTTTTAGGCTTTGTGAAAATGCCCTTATTTCTTCAACCGTTCGAAGAACATGGTGGTCCAGGACTGCTCGTAGATATTCATTTTCGAGCCGTGCGCGGTCACGACGCGCTCCATCACCTCGCGCGCCTCATCAAGCCGCCCTAAATCCTCTAACAAAATTGGCTCCATCTGTAGCGTCCAGAACAGCCCTTCGGGAACATAGTCGGCGAAACTCTGCATTTTCCTTGAAAGCTGCAGCGCGTAAGGAACATCTTTCAGGCGGTCGCGCGCCAGCGCCACGGCTTGCGTCTGCCAGTACCACTTCCGCTCGGGCGCGGCATCGACATCACGGTCGATAAACGCAATCAGTAACCGCAGATCGTCGGGCTGGCGTTCCTGGGAAAAATAACGCACCGCCAGCGCGGTGTGATGATGGGCCTGCGGATCAAGACGCTGCAACAAGCCCAGCCAATCCACGACGGCCGGGATATCGTACTGACTCATCGGCGTGAATCGTCCGCCGGTATCGCCCGCATTTTGAAGATGAAGCGTGAAGGCGCGGTATAGAAGTTGCTGATCCCCGAAACTCAAGGCGCGCGCGGCGGTGTCTGTGGGCTGCGGTGGCAGAATCTCAAGGTGGGGCCGCTCTTTGTGCAGATACCAGCCCAGGCCAGCATGCGCGCCCAGCAGAATTGCAGCGGCAAGGCCAAGAACGGCGCGCATCAGAACTGCTTTTTCTGAAGGTCAAACGCCGCCGCTGTGAGCGCAAGCGCGATGAACACCAGGGACTGCGTCAAGACAAACGAAATTTGTTCAACGGCCTTGAAGCCATAGACCAGCCACGACGTCTGCGCCATCAGGTCAAGCCGCGGCACAATCATGCCCAGCGCATCCAGCATCGGATTAACGATCCGGTTAGCGCCGATGTCGGGGGTTGCATCGCGGATACCGAGGAAAAACCCGATCAGCCGGCAGAGCGCATAGAAACTGAGGGTGACAAAAATGGTCGTGGTCGCGCGCTCGAGCGTCAGCGCCGTGAACAACACGAACGCCAGGATTACGAAGGCTTCGAGCAGAAGGCTTAAAGACCACGCCAGCGTCGCAGCCGATGCACCGTAAAGCGCGAATAGCGCTATCGAGATCAGCAGCACAAGCAAGCATGCAGCAACCGCAAAACCGAGCCAGTAGGCGATGACAAAGCGGTTGCGCGATAAAGACCGCGACAGAATGGCTTCGATCTCGCGGGATTCGAAAAGTTTCTGGGTCTGGAAGGCCATGAAGATGGCCAAGCCCAGAATCAGAACCACGCGCGTCGTTCCGGCTGCATACACCATGCCGGATTCGCTTTGCTCGATAAGCGCCGCGTTCCCTAAAAACAATGAAATCCCGAAGACCAGAGCGGCAAGACCAGCCAGACCCGAGAACAACCGGTCGCGCAAGGCCGTCAGAAAAACTAGCCGGATCACAGCTTTCATATCGCCCCTCGGGCGTTCTAAACGTAGCGCCTTTTAGAACGCGATCGGCCGCGGATCGGGAGAGAACGTCTTGTACAGACGGATGTCTTCATCGGAAATCGTATCGCGGTCGTTCACCACGGTCGCCTTGATGAAGATCACCAGTTCAGTGACCCTCGAACCGCGAACGTTCTGGCTGACGGCTTGGCCAAGGATCGGGATATCCATCGCGCCGGGCAGGCCTTCACGGGAATTTTCAGAGGTTTCCTGCATGAGGCCGCCCATGACGACGGTTTGGCCGGATTCCATGGTGATCATGGAATCAAGTTCGCGCACTTCGACAACCGGAATTTGCGACGACACGTTGACGCCGGAATTGTTGGCAGCGTTGATCTGGGCCACCTGCAGCGCCACGGCCGGGTCGGCCACGAACGTGGTGATGCGGGTGATGGACGGGCGCAAACTCATGTTGATGCGCTTGGTACTTGGATCCACCGCCGGCTGCACGTTCATGATCAGCCCCACTGGAACCGATTTGATTTCGCTATCCACGGTAATCACGTCGGGCTCGTTGTTCTGTCCGACTTCACGCGTTACATCCAGATCGAAGAAAATCTGGTTCTGAGCGACC
>JAEUKM010000431.1 GCA_016793085.1 Rhodospirillaceae bacterium | reverse complement strand
CTTCCAGGTTCAGGGTGAACTCGTCCGTGATGTCGTAGGCCAGGCCCGCGAACACGCCCAGCGTTTCGACGTGGTCGGTGCTGGCGACCGCGTTGTTGCCGATGAACACGGCGTTGGGCGTGGTCGCCGGCGCCGGGTTGGGACGGCAGGTGCCGATCGGCAGGCCCGGCACCGTGTCGATACACACGAACAGCGAGTCGCCGCCGGTCAGCGACGAGACGAAATCCTGGTTGTAGAAATTGACGCCGCCCAGCCAGCGGAATCGCTGCTCCTGGCCCGAGGCGATACGGGCTTCCAGTGAGTAGTCTTCCAGGTCCTGCGGGTCGCGCGAGTAGGCGTTGTCGCGCGGCGTGAAGGTGTAGTCGCGCGCCCAGTTGATCTGCTGCTTGTTGAAGCCACCCTGTGCCACGGCGGTGATGCCGTTTGCCCATTCGTATTCAAAGCTGCCCGACAAGCGGTACATCGTGCGTTCCATCTCGATGCTCTCGATCGAGGGCACGCCCGCCAGCGCCGCGTTTTGCGGTTTCTGGATCAGGTTTTTCAGCAGGAAGTCCGGGTCGCCGGTGGACAGGAACGCCTGGGGCGAGCGCACCGTGGTGTTGCTGTCGATGATCTTGAAGCCACCCAACGCATTGATGGCTGTGCCCTGTTTGGGTACCTGGCCGCAAATCCAACGCACGGGGGTCGCGGTCTGGCCAGCTTTGGTGGTGATGCTTTTGCCTGTGCAGGTATCATTCAAGCGGCCGGGGATGTAACCCGCCGCCGCCGGGCCGTCTTCGTCGCGGGCGTAGAATCCGCGCAGACGGATGCTCAACTCATCGGTCGGCTTGGCGTACAACGTGGCCTGGCCCGAGCGCGAACTTTCCTCGCCCAGCCCGCCGCCGTCGGACGCAGTGAACATGTTGCCCTTCGAATAGAGGCGGCCGCCCATACGGATGCCGACCTTGTCGGCCACCAGCGGCCCGTCGACCGAGGCCGAGACGTTGTATTCGTCGTACGTGGCGGCGCTGGCTTTCACTTCGCCCGTATAGTCGGTCAGCGACGGTGTTTTCATGATGTAGTTGATTGCGCCCGCGAAGGTGTTGCGGCCGAAGTACGCGGCCTGCGGGCCCTTCACCACTTCAACGCGCTCGACATCGTCGAAGGGAATGGATTCGGTGTTGCCCAGGACGAAGATGCCGTCGACGAACAGCGTGCCCAGCGCGAAGGTGGGGCCCAACGAGTTGGTGTCCATGCCGCGGAAGCGGATGTTCGATTGCACACGGCCGGGGATGTTTAAGCCGAGCGCGCTGTACTGCAGGCCGGGGACGCTGCCCGAGAGTTCCTGCAGGTTCTTGTAGCCAGCGCGCGCCAGTTGCTCAGCGGAGAATGCCGTGATGGCGATCGGAATTTCCTGCAGCGATTCCTCGCGTTTTCGCGCCGTGACGACGATTTCTTCCAGTACCGGCTGGGCCAGCGCGGCCCCTTCCAGCCCAAGCACGCCGGTCGCCAGCGCCAGAATGGAAACACCCCGCGCGATCTTGCTGTATTGCGGCATTTTGATTCCCCTATTGAACAGCAGAGCACACAGCCCCGCGCCGCCTTATTGCTACACCCCGGCGGCGCGCTAGATTGGGTATCGGAGGGGGCCAAAGTCGAGCAACTAAAGTTACAAAATGCACATCCGACGGTTGTTCGGAGAAGGAATACCCCCGGATTCCGCCCGAAATAAGATTATATTGTAATACCTTAAAGCCATTGTGGCGGGCGGGTTACGCTCCGCGACTTTGACGGCCCCGGCACATCTCTTGAACGAAGGGCACAAAGGCTTTCGCCGTGGGCGAGAGTTTGGCCGCGCGCCGGGTGGCCAGATGCGTTTGCCGTTTCAGCGCCAGCCCCGGCACCTCAAGCACTTTGATTCGGGCTGCCGTGATTTCCGGCGTCATCGTTTCGGCCCCCATCATGGCGATGCAGTTCTCGTTTTCCAGCAATCCTAAAGCCAGGGGCATGGAATCCGTGCGGATCACATCCGCCGGCGGCGCCAGTCGCGCGGCGGCGAAGGCATGACAGATCTCGAACCAGATGGCGGCGTTATAGCGCGGCGCGATCCAGGTGTGCACAGCAAGGTCGGCCATGGTCACGCGCTTGGCCACAGCCAACGGGTGCTTGCCGCCCACCATCGGCCGGTCGGTGTCGGTGAACAACGGCGTGGTTTCGATCTGCGGGTCCACCGATGCGCCGTCGGGCAGCGGCGAGATCACCAGATCCAGCTCGCCGCGCAACAGCTTGCCGTAGAGCGTGGTGGCGGGTTCCACCGTGGCGCTGATGCCGATGCCGGGGCGTTGCGCGCGGAAGGCATGAATGGCCTTGGGCACGATGCGCCGGGCCGCCGCCAACCCCACGCCGATGTTCAAGGTGCCCAGCACCGCGCCGCTCAAGGCATTCAATTCGGCCGTGGCCAGACGCGTCTCGGCCAGGATCGATTGCGCACGGCCTTCCAGGGCCTTGGCATAAATCGTCGGCGTGGCGCCCAGGGCATTACGCTCGAACAGCTTCACGTCCAGTTCCGTCTCCAGTTTGGCGATGGCTTTGCTGATGGCCTGCTGCGACACGCCATTGGCGGCGGCGGCCAGATTGAACTGGCCGTGCTCGATGACGGCCAGAAAATGCTCGAGCTTGCGTTGGTCCATCGGGGTCTCCCTTGCGCGCGACGACCATGCGACTGTAGATCAAAGCGCGGGCGAACATCCATTGGTTGTTGGATTTGCCGGGTCAGGAGTGGCACTGCTTGGCTGTAAATCGCAGAGGGTTTGGCATGGCATTGAGGCCCGGGGCACTGAGGGTTAGGCGATTGGCCGCTGTGGCTGTGGCGGCTGCACTG
>JAEUKM010000388.1 GCA_016793085.1 Rhodospirillaceae bacterium | reverse complement strand
TTGAGAATTTCGCGAAACGCACCGGCTACGCCATTCTGGAACGCTACGGCATGACCGAAGCGGGCATGATCACCAGCGCGCGCATCGACAAGCCCCGGCGTGCGGGCACCGTGGGCTGGCCCCTGCCTGGCGTAACCTTGCGCATCGTCACCGAGGACGGCCGCGATGCGGGCGCAGGCGAAACCGGGGAAATCCGCATCAAGGGGCCCAACGTGTTCAGGGGCTACTGGCGCAAGCCCGAAAAAACCGCTGAAGATTTTGCCGAGGGGTTCTTCAAGACCGGCGACCTCGCGCGCTTTGAGCCGGATGGCATGGTCTCCATCGTCGGGCGCGCCAAGGACATGATGATCTCGGGCGGGTTCAACGTGTACCCCAAGGAGATCGAAACCATCATCGACGGCCTTGAAGGCGTGGATGAAAGTGCCGTTGTGGGCCTGCCGCACCCGGATTTCGGCGAGGCGGGCTTGGCCGTCGTTTCCATGAAGACAGGTCATACGCTGACCGCCGACGCGGTGACGGCTGCGCTGAAAGCCGCGCTGGCCAACTACAAAATCCCCAAGCTGATTGTGTTTAGGGACAGCCTGCCCCGCAACGCCATGGGCAAGGTGCAGAAGAAGGACTTGCGCCAGATGTACGCCGAGGCCTGGCGGGCGCATATCGGCGCAGCCCCGAAGGCTTAACTCATCGCCGCGATAAGTTTGCGTAAAGCCGATTGCTCATCGCGGCATGCCGCACCCACCGTCAGCGCGATGTAGCCGGCAAGCACAAGGATATTGATGGGCTCAGGGACTGCGGCCAAGTTCAGCGCGCCCAAAGCGACACCCAGTACATTGGCGATGTGGCACAGCGTCCAGGGCCTTCGGGTTGTAAAGGGCACATAAGTGACCGCGGCATTGAGGAACACCAGAAAGATGACGCTGAGATCGGTCGCGATGTACCAGACAAGCCGACCCGACAGTTCATCGAACATCACCGGCGCGATGGCAGCGTGAAACAGCGTAAGGCAGCCGAGCACGATCATGCCGCTGATATGGACGTAAGCCGCTGAGATAAGGCTCGTCAAAACGTTCATTTCGCCACCGCCACTTACAATGCGGCGAAATGTGACGGCGCTCAAGCTTTGGATGAGGTTGTGACCACTGTGGGCGCAGACAGCGCCAACGCCACGAAGAGCGCGATCACCACATACGTTTGCGGCACGGGATCCGTGACCGCATTCCCGCAGGCAAACAAAACCGCCAGGCCGTTGGCCGATGCCGTGAGGCGCGTCGCCAGGACGTCATTGACCGAGCGCGCGGCAATAAAGTTGAGGAACGCCAGAAAGAGCCCCATGAGCCCGACGCCGATAAACCAGGCCAGCGAAGATTTGATCTCGCTGAAAATGGCCGGGGCCGCGCCGATATGCAGGACGCTCAGGCCGACAACGGCCCACGATAGAATGCGGTGTATTTTGGGTTTCATGTCTGGGCCAACTCAGGGAAGTAACGGGCCAGCATGCGCTCGGAGTGATCCACTAGGTTGCGGTGCTTCAGGGTGGCGGCCTTGAGCGGAAAGTCCCACGGCGTGCGGACAATGGCGGCAATGCCTGAGAACAGCGTCGCGTCGAATACTGTCGGTTGATTGCCGAAGCCCCACTCTCGCGCCCCCAGCCAGTGGCCGAGCGCATCCACATCGGCGATGCCGAGCTGCCACAACTGCTCGGGCTGGTGGCGGCCAAGACCATGGTGCCAGAGGGCTTTTTTGACTTGGCCCTTCACGATGCGGGGCACAAGCTTGCCCAGGAGGCCCTTGAAGCCCACGACGGCGAAGGCGTAGCTGGCGGTTTCAGCGGGGTGCATGGGATCGATCCAGCGGGCGTAGACCGTCGCCCAGTACAAGTGCTCCTCGATCAGGCGCTGGAACGCCAGCGACTGGGCGCGCTCGGATAATGTCAGTTTTCCGTCGAGCGGGTGGCCGTGCTTCTGCTCGAGGTAATCGATGATGAGCCCGGAGTCGGTGACGATTTTTCCATCCACCTCGATGTACGGCCCCTTGCCGGTGCTGGACTTGGCGGGTCCTTTGATCTGCTGGGCCTTGTAGTCCAGCTTGGCCATGCGCAGGTAGGTTTCCAGCTTCAGGCAGAACGAACTGGCGTTGGGCAGCCCGTACAAGGGCCGATACTGGTGCAGAATAATGGTCATGCGCGTTTTCCCCTCATCGCGACTTTAATCGCCGCAAGCTTACATGAAGCCGCCCACCTGGCGTTTCCACATTTGTGCATAGACGCCATTCCGGGCCAAGAGCGTTTCATGGGCCCCCTCTTCGACGATGCGGCCGTCCTGCAGCACGACGATGCGGTCCATGCCCATAATGGTCGACAGCCGGTGGGCGATGGCAATGACGGTGCGTCCCTTCATCAGGTTCAAAAGCGCGTCCTGAATCAGATGCTCGGCCTCGCTGTCGAGCGACGAGGTGGCCTCGTCCAGAATCAGAATCGGCGCATCTTTCAGGAAGGCGCGAGCGACCGCCACGCGCTGCTTCTCGCCGCCCGAAAGCTTCATGCCGCGTTCGCCGACTATGGCGTCGTAGGCCCCGGCCCTTACCGCGATAAACTCGTGACAGTGCGCCAGCTTGGCCGCGTTGACCATCTCAGCCTCGGTGGCCGTGGGCCGCCCGTAAAGAATGTTTTCGCGCACGCTGCGGTGAAACAGGCCTGGGTTCTGCGGCACCTCGGCCATGGCGTGGTGCAGCGACTCCCACGTCACACCCGCAATGTCCTGCCTGTCGATGGTGACAGCCCCCGATTGGATGGGGAAATGGCGGCGGATCAGTTTCACCAGCGTGCTCTTCCCCGCCCCCGACGGCCCCACCAGGCCCACCTTCTCGCCGGCGGCAATGGCAAGGTTCAGGCCATGGAACACCGGCGTGCCGTCCGGATAAGTGAACGATACGTTGTTCAGCGCAATGGCCCCGCCCGTGACGACTAATGGTTTCGCATCGGGTGCATCGGTGACCTCGTGCGGCGCTAAAATTGTATCGAGCGCGCTGGCAAGATTGCCGTAGGTTTCAAAGAACACGAACAGACTATCGCCCAACGTGTTCACGTGCGCCGAGACCAGCACCGAAAGAGACACCAGCGTGGTGAACACGGCGAGGTTGACGGTCCCGGTGGTGGCATCTTGAAGGGCTAACCAGAGAAACCACGCGAGGAACGCAACGCCCATGACATGCAGCACCACGCGCATGACGGTGGCAATCACGCGTAATTTCACTTGCGTAGCGGCCTCGTCCTCGCTGAAGGGCATGAGCGCGCCGCGCTCATATGCATTGCGGGCGAAACTGAGGATCGAATCCCAGTTGGCAACGGTATCGACAATGCGCGAGGACTGGGCGGTGGCGGCTTCCGATGACGCCTTGGCGTATGTGCGTAAGTACTGCGCCAGCCACGCCGAAATGGCGGTGAAAACCACCAGAAACAGCACGAAGTACGGCACCACGCCGGGCACGTTGGCGACCATCATGTAGGCGGTGACACTGAGCAGTACCGCGAAGCGCGGGCCGTTGGAGACGGCATAATCGATGAGGGTAGTGCAAGACCCGGCGGCCAGCCTAATTTTATGGGCCAGCGTGCCCGAGGGATTGTCGAGGAAATAGCGCGGCGCGTGGTGCAGCAGGTAGGCAAATACTTCATCGTGAATGCGCACCCGCATCATCATGACGGTGTACGACGAAAACACGCCGTAGCCGCGCGAGAACAGGTAGCCGAACAGCCACGTGCCCGTCAGCACCAGGAACCACATGACCGCGTCTGTTTTGGCCGCGACCGCCGCTACCAGATGGCCGAGCGCGAAAGCCTGGAAAGCGTCAAGCCCGGTACCGAAACAGATAAGCAGGGCAAGTGCGAACAGTTGGCCGCGAAAACCGCCCTTTGTGTAATGCCAGATGAACGCCGCCGGATGGCGCGGCAAGTCCGTATCGGTCGCGCTACGTGTGTTCAAAGCGCTTTCGCCCGCTCGCGCAGGACGAATTTCTGGATCTTCCCGGTGGAGGTTTTCGGCAGTTCGCTGAAGACCACCGTCTTCGGGGCCTTGAAGTGCGCGAGATTGGCGCGGCAAAAGGCGATGATCTCGGCCTCGGTCGCCGTCTGCCCGGTTTTCAGGGTCACGAACGCGCACGGCGTTTCGCCCCAGTGGACGTCGGGGCGCGCCACCACGGCGGCTTCCAGCACCGCCGGGTGTTGGTACAGCACACCTTCCACCTCGATGGTGGAAATGTTCTCGCCCCCTGAGATGATGATGTCCTTGGAGCGGTCGCGCAGTTCGATGTAGCCATCGGGGTGCATGACGCCCAAGTCGCCCGAGTGGAACCAGCCGCCCTTCAGCGCTTCGATGGTGGCGGTGGGGTTCTTCAAGTAACCCTTCATCACCACGTTGCCGCGGAACATCACCTCGCCCATGGTCTGGCCGTCAGCGGGCGTGTGCTCCATGGTTTCGGGATTGATGACCGAGAGCCCCGCGAGCACGTGGTAGGGTACGCCTTGCCGCGCCTTCAGGGCCGCGCGGTCGGCCAGGCCCTTGCCGTCCCAGTCGCGGTGCCAGGCGCAGATGGTGGCCGGGCCGTAGGTTTCCGTGAGGCCGTAAGCGTGGGTGACGTCAAAGCCCATGCCTTCCATGGCGGCGATGACGGCCGCGGGCGGGGCGGCCCCCGCCGTCATGACCCTGATGCCGTTTTGCAGGCCGAGCTTCAGATCGCCGGGCGCGTTCACCAGCATGTTGAGCACTGTGGGCGCGCCGCAGAAGTGCGTGACACCCTGGTTGATGACGGTGGTGAGGATCAGGGCCGGGTCCACTTTCCGTAAACAGACGTGCGTGCCCGCCATGGCGGTGACGGTCCACGGGAAGCACCAGCCGTTGCAGTGAAACATCGGCAGCGTCCACAGATACACCGGGTGCATGGTCATGCCCCAGGCCAGCGCATTGCCCATGGCGTTCAGCGCAGCACCGCGATGGTGGTAGACGACACCCTTGGGGTTGCCGGTGGTGCCCGACGTGTAATTGAGCGCGATGCCGTCCCATTCGTCGGCGGGCATGATGCCTTCAAAGGCGGGATCGCCGCCGGCGATAAAGCTTTCGTAGTCGGTGGCGCTAATTCGCGGTTCCTTCGGTCCTAAACTGTCGACAATATCGATGACCAGTGGTTTAGCCTGGCACAGCTTCAAGGCGTCGCGCGCCACGGCGGCAAGCTCGGTATCGACCATCAGCACCTTGGCTTCGCCGTGATCGAGGATGAAAGCCACAGCCTTGGCATCGAGGCGCGTATTGATGGCGTTCAACACGGCCCCCGCCATGGCCACGCCAAAGTGCGCTTCCAGGTGCGCCGGAATGTTGGGCGCCAGCACCGCCACCGTGTCGCCCTTGCCGATGCCGGATTTCGCCAGCGCCGAGCCCAGCCGCGCACAGCGCTCGGCCAGCTGGCGGTAGCTGTACGTCAGGCTGCCGTGAACGACCGCCGGATGATCGGGATAGGTGCGCACACTGCGCTGCAGGAAGGTCAGCGGGGTGAGGGCGTCGAAGTTGGCGGGCGTGCGGGGCAGGTCGCGGTCGTAAATCGAGGGCATGTGCTATCGGTTCGGGGACAATCAGTGCGTACACGGACCCCCGATATTGGCCGACTTCGCCGCAAAAGGAAACGGCGGCGGACGCCTGAACACGCCCGCCGCCGCTTAAAAAAGACGCGGAAGC
>JAEUKM010000376.1 GCA_016793085.1 Rhodospirillaceae bacterium | reverse complement strand
CGACCTTCAAAATAGCCGACTGGTTATTCAACACGGTAATGCGCGGGCTGGAGAGCGTCCGTACGGTGCCGAATTGCTTGACCAACTGGGCGGCGATGGACAAATCGCCGTCGGAATTTTCCCAGGTTACGCCCAGGGTCGGCGTGCCGCGGTCGCCCACGACATCGCGCGAGAAGTTGGTGGTAATGCCCAGATCGTTGTTGGGGCCCAGGAACGCCTGCCAGTTGATTCCCGCGCGGTACTGGTCATTCAGCGTGATCTCAAGAATTTTTGCTTCGACCAGCACCTGTTGCATGACTGATGCGCGCACGGCGCGCAAATACTTATCGACCGCCTTATGCTGACGCTTAGTGGCGAAAACCGTAACGATGCCCGCCTGAGGATTGACGCTGAAATTGGTAACACTCGAGGCACCGCCGCCGCCTGCACCGCGCACGCCACCAGCCCTTAAGCCCTGCGGGCCACCTTGCGCACCGCCGGCTGCGCCTGCGCCAGCCGCCGGGGCCTGACCGGCCAAGCCCTGATCTTGCGCCACCAAGTTATCCAAAGCAGCCTGCCGGCCTTGGGTTAAGTTGGCGGCCTGATTGATCATGGCGTTGGGTGATGTCGCCCCTGCCGGCGCTGCTGCGCCAGCTGGCGCAGCCGGTGACGCCGCTGCATCCATCTCACTGGCGCCTTCAACCGGCGCTTCAAAGCTTGTCACGGCATCGCGGCCCGCAGCGCCGCGGCGTGACTGAATGTTGTTTAGAATATCACCGATATTCTTCGATAATTCCCCCCAGAAGTCATTTTCGGTCGTGCTGCTGACGCTTGAGTCCGACTTGTTATTACCGCCGCTTGTGCTGCCGCTCGCCACTGATTGCGCCGCAGAAGTCGCATCGGTCGAACTTGCGATCCGGCCTGAAGAGGTGCGCTTCTGGTTCAGCACGTCCATGCGGTACTGCTCAAGGTACGGATCATCCACTTCCACCTTCAGCACGTTCTTTTCGAACGTATAGCGCAACTCGGCCAGTTCGGTGACGCGTTCGATCACGTCGATGAACGGCCGGTCGGTGACGCTCATGATGATGCCGCCTGAGATGCGCGGATCAAGTTCGAGGTCTACCTCGGCTTTGCGGGCCAGCTCGATGATGATGTCGCGCACCGGTGTTGTTTCGGTGACGGCCAGCGAGACGCGGCGCGTATCGGCCAGTTCAGGGGCAGAAGGTGCCGCCAGGACAGATTGGAACGACGGAATCGGCGGGGCCCCCGCGGCGTTGGCGTCGAGTTTGTCCTGTCCGCGGCGGCCGACGAGACCTTCGTAATCTTTTTTGGTGGCGCCGCTGGAGGGATCGTACATGTCGAGGTCATGACCCGCGCACGCGGCGATGCCGACCGCGAGGGCACACATGGCGGTGAACGTTCCGAACTTTCGCGCCATGCGCTGAACCGCTGATCGCGTATCTGCCGAGAACGGCTCACGCGCCTGCGTGCCCAGATCGACATGATTCATGGCTGAAATCCCCCGCGTTAACAGACGCCCGCCGCGCACCCGTTCCGGCGCAGCAGAGCAACCCCGAACTAACCCAGCTAACCTAACCTAATTACTCCCTTAAGGGGTACCCCATCGCGAGGTCCATCCGCAAGCCAGATCAGACGGTTCAGGCCCTCTGGGGCGGTTAAATTATGTGACAAAAACAAAGGTTTGGGGGGCACTCGCCGCGCCAGGAATACTGTTACGAGACGAAACCAAATTGGATCAGCGCGGCCAGGTTTTCGTGCACCAGCAGCGCCAGCCACAGGGCCGCGAAAACCGCCGGGCCGAAGGGAAACAGAGCGTCATGCTTAGCCAGACGCCAAGTAAAGCCGAACGCCAGAGCGAGCCCGCCCGCGAGGCCGAGAAAAATGAGAAAGCCCATCCACGGCAGCATCAGCGCGCCGATGGCCAGACTGTAAGCATCGCCCGCGCCCATCAGCGGTGTGCCCAGGACATGGCGGCTGGCGGCGGCAATGCCCAATCCGATCAGGACCGCGCCCGAAGCCGTTATCAGCCCCCTCAACGCGTCATCGCCCTGGCTGAGCCAGCCGTACAGCGCAGCGACGGCGGCCAATACCCCCAACAGGCTTAGCGGCAAGCGCCGGTGTTCAAGATCGATGACGGCTAGGGTGATCATCAGCACCGCGGCCGCCAGCAATAAAATCAAAGGCAGCAGACGCGGCTCGCGCCACACGGCGGAGGCAAACACAACAGCGGTGAGAATTTCGGTGGCGGGATAACGCCAGGAAATGCCCGCCCCGCAGGCACGGCACCTGCCCCCTGTCATTGCCCACGATAGCACGGGGACAAGGTCGCGCGCGGTCAGTGCAGCGTTGCAGGCCGGGCACTGCGAGCGCCCGGCGGCAATACTTTCGCCGCGCGGCACACGGTACGACAAGGCGGTGATGAAACTGCCGAACACCAACCCCAGCAGTGCGGCAAGCGCCAGCCACGCGGCTTCGGGGAGAACGGCGATATCGGACAGCGTGAGCGCAGCCAGCGTCACGGGGCAGACTTCATTGCTTCTGCGGCGCGCTGGCCGGAGGAGCCGCGTTTGCCTGAGAGGACGGTGTATGAGAGGATGGGGCTTGAACCGCAGAGGCTGGCGCGGCCGGCACAGAGACAGCCGCGCCGCCCGTCACCCGCGTCCAGGTGCCCTTGGCCCACGACTGCAAGCCGGGGCTGAACGTAAACAGCGCGATCACGGCGGCTGCTTCCAACGCAATCACACCCATCAACGTACGGCGGACCCAGCCGCGCTGCAGCGTGATTTTCTTGGCCAACTGGGGCGAATCATCAATGGCCAGTTCGGCGTGCTTGGCCGCCACTTGAATGGCGCCTTCGCCATAGGCGACCAGCAAAGCCTTGTCGGCCAGGATGTTGATGACCCGCGGCACGAAACCTGCCGCCTGGGCGATCGCGGACATAGCCCCTTCGGTGAAGACGGGAAAATCCACCCCGTCGACGCGGCTGCATTTCACGCGGTGCGACATGTAGTGCACGGCCTCGGCCATCGACAGCGGGCCGGTGTTGAACGAAAAGCCGATACGCTGATTGATCTGGCGCAGATTGGGCTGGGCCAAAAGATCGTCAAGCTCCGACTGGCCGAACAT
>JAEUKM010000369.1 GCA_016793085.1 Rhodospirillaceae bacterium | reverse complement strand
TCTCCAGAAGACGACCAACGATTTAAAGGATACCGACCATGGCTGAAGTGACCGCCGCATTGGTGAAGGACCTGCGCGAAAAGACCGGCGCGGGCATGATGGACTGCAAGAAGGCTTTGGCCGAGACCGCCGGCGATTTCGAAGCGGCCATCGATTGGCTGCGCAAAAAGGGCCTGGCCTCGGCCGCCAAGAAGTCGGGCCGCGTCGCCGCCGAAGGCTTGGTGGGCGTCGCCACGCAAGGCCCCTCGGGCGCCGTGGTGGAAGTGAATGCCGAAACCGATTTCGTCGGCCGCAATGAGCAGTTCCAGAAGTTCGTCGAAGACGTGGCCAAGCTGTCCCTGTCGGCCGGCGGCGACGTCGAGAAGCTGAAGGGCATGGCGTACCCCGGCGAAAGCCGCAACGTCGGCGAGCAGCTCACGCACCTGGTGGCCACCATCGGTGAAAACATGAACCTGCGCCGCACGGCCACGATTGGGGTCGAGAAGGGCGTGGTTGCCTCGTACATCCACACCGCCGCCAAGCCCGGCATTGGGCGCATCGGCGTGCTGGTGGCCCTGGAGTCCGCGGGCGATGCCGAGAAATTGAACGCGCTGGGCAAGCAGATCGCCATGCACGTGGCGGCCGTGAATCCCCTGTTCCTGGACATCACCAGTGTCGACGCCGCTGCACTTGAGCGCGAAAAGGCCATCTACCGCGAGCAGGCGGCGGCCTCGGGCAAGCCCGCCGACATCGTCGAGAAAATGGTCACCGGCCGTGTCCGCAAGTACTACGAAGAAGTGGTGCTGCTGGAGCAGAACTACATCATGGACGACAAGACCAAGGTCGGTCAGGCCATTGAAAAAGCCGCCAAGGACATCGGCGCGCCGGTGAAGCTGAAGGGGTATCTGCGCTTTGCCCTGGGCGAAGGAATCCAGAAGGAAGAGAAGGATTTCGCAGCCGAAGTGGCGGCTACGGCCGGCGCCCGGTAAAATCTGCTAAAGCATTGATCTTTATGTTGCTTTTTGCCCCTGAATTTGGCTAAGACCAGACGGACAGCTTTGGTATAAAGTCAGGCAGGGGCAGGAGCGCCAGCATCGGAAAGGGACGGGCAAGACCGTCCCTTTTTCGTAACGCAAGGCCGCCGCTAGCTTAATAATAAGGGTGCCGCGGCAAGCGGCGCACGGAACAGTTCCGCGGGGAAACATGGCGAAGCCGCTGCCGTACAAGCGCATTCTGGTGAAGGTCTCGGGCGAAGGCCTGATGGGCCCCAAGGAGTTTGGCCTTCACAACGATACGGTTGCGAAATTGGCGCGCGATATCAAGGCGGTGGTCGATGACGGCCGCCAGGTCTGCCTGGTCATCGGCGGCGGCAATATCTTTCGCGGCGTCTCGGGGGCGGCCACGGGCATGGACCGCACGAGCGCCGACTACATGGGCATGCTGGCCACCATCATTAACGCCTTGGCCGTTCAGTCGGCCCTGGAGGGGTTGGGCGTGCCCACCCGGGTGCAGTCGGCTATCGCCATGTCCCAGGTGTGCGAAAGCTACATCCGCCGCCGGGCCGTCCGGCACATGGAAAAGGGCCGGGTGGTGATTTTCGCCGCTGGCACCGGCAACCCGTTCTTCACCACCGACACGGCGGCGGCCTTGCGGGCGGTGGAAATGAACTGCGACGCGCTGCTGAAGGCCACCCAGGTGGACGGCGTCTACGATGCCGACCCCAAGACGAATAAATCGGCCAAGCGTTACGACCGCCTGACTTTCGACAAGGTTATCGCCGATAACCTGAAGGTCATGGACACGGCGGCCATTGCCTTGGCGCGGGAAAACAACCTGCCGATCATCGTATTCGACATGCACACGGACAACGCCGTGGGCAAGGTGCTGACGGGCAGCGTGCCGTGCACGCTGATCTCGGCCAGCTAATGTTTTGAAGGAGGGCGCCATGGCTCAAGACTTTCCATCCCTGAAAAAAGAACTCCAACACAAGATGGACAGCACCCTGGATGTGGTGAAAAAGGAGTTTGCGGGCCTGCGCACGGGCCGCGCCAGCGCTGCCCTGCTGGACCCCGTTCAGGTGGAAGCCTACGGCGCGCTCACACCGCTGAACCAGGTGGCCAGCGTCTCGGTGCCCGAGCCGCGCATGATCTCAGTGTCGGTGTGGGACAAAGGCCTGGCCAAGTCGGTGGAAAAAGCCATTCGCGAGGCCAACCTGGGCTTAAACCCCATGTCCGACGGCAGCCTGATCCGCGTGCCGATCCCGCCCTTGACGGCCGAGCGCCGCACCGAACTGACCAAGATCGCGCACAAGTATGCCGAGCAGGCCCGCGTGGCCGTGCGCAACGTGCGCCGCGACGGCAACGAAGCGCTGAAGAAGATGGAAAAAGACCACAAGATTTCCCAGGACGAGCACAAGCGCTTTCATGACGAAGTCCAGAAAATGACCGACCAGATGGTCGGCAAGATCGACGACGCGCTAAAGCACAAAGAGCAAGAAATTACCCAAGTCTGAGCCGACCCAGGTTTAAGCCGAAAGGTCTAAGCGCCCTACATGCAACCCCAACGCGCCGTATCGCCCATGCTTGCTCCTGCGGCCCCGCCGCCGGGAACACCTGTGCATGTGGCGATCATCATGGACGGCAACGGGCGCTGGGCCAAGGCGCGCAATCTGCCGCGTGCGGCCGGGCACAAGGCCGGGGCCGATGCGGTGCGCCGCGCCCTGGAAAGCGCGGTGAAGCTGGGCATCCCGTACCTCACATTGTTCGGGTTCTCCTCCGAGAACTGGCAGCGCCCGGAAAGCGAAGTGCGCGACCTGATGGGCTTGCTCCGTCTGTACCTGCAATCGGAAATCAAGGAACTGGCCGAGCAGGGCGTGCGCCTGCAAGTGATCGGCGAACGGGCGCGTCTGCCCGCCGATACGGTGGCGCTGATCGCTGAAGCCGAGGAGCGCACGGCGGCCAATTCGCGCCTGATCCTGACCTTGGCGATCAGTTACGGCAGCCGCCAGGAAATCGCCGCCGCCGCCAAAGCCCTGGCCGAGGACTGCGCCAAGGGCGTGCTGAAACCGGACGAGATCGACGAGGATGCGGTTGCCAAGCGGCTGTTCACGCACGGCTTGCCCGATCCGGACCTTCTCATCCGAACGTCGGGCGAACAGCGCATCAGCAACTTCTTGCTGTGGCAGATGGCCTACACCGAGTTTTTCTTCACCGACACCTTGTGGCCCGACTTCGGCCATGCCGACTTCGAAGCGGCGGTGGCGGCCTACCGCAACCGCGAGCGCCGTTACGGCGCCGTGACCGGTTAAGGGAGCGGGGCAGTGTTCTGGACGCGGGTTGCTTCTGGGGTTGTCGCTGCGCCGCTGTTCCTGCTGCTCGTGTATCTGGGCTTTCCCTACTATCACATCCTGGTGGCGGCGATTGCCGCCGTCATGGCGTGGGAGTTCACGCGCATGGACGGCGAGGGCGGCATCAAGCGCCGCGCGTTCATTGCCCTGGCCTCGGTCGCCGCCGTGGCGCTGACCGTCACCCACGGCGCGCCGTTTGCGCTGCTGATGGTGCTTGTGGCCACCATCGTTGTCGTCGTCGCCGATCAGGTGGCGCAACGTCCGGGTTTTCATCTGGTGCAGGGTGCAATCCCTTATGTCGCCGTGCCCGCCGTGTCGCTGGTGTTCCTGCTGGCCAAGGGCGACTGGCAGACAGTGTTCTGGTTCCTGGCCGTGGTCTGGCTGACCGACATTGGCGCCTACATCGTCGGCCGCGCGCTCAAAGGCCCGAAGCTTGCACCCACCATCAGCCCCAACAAAACCTGGTCGGGCGCCATCGGCGGGCTTGTCATCGGTACCGGCGCCGGGCTGGCGTGGCTCATGGCTATCGGCGTGCCGCCGACGCCCACCATCATCGGGGTGTCGCTGCTGGTGGCGGTGCTGACCGAGATCGGCGATTTGTTTG
>JAEUKM010000334.1 GCA_016793085.1 Rhodospirillaceae bacterium | reverse complement strand
ATCCACCTCCAGCCCGTGAACTACACCGCCGACTACGGCGCGAATGACGTGCTGGCGGGCGCTTTTTATGAAGGCGGCGGCAACTTGTATTCCATGGGCGGCGGCATCGGCACCATGGAAAGCAAGGCCGAGGTGATCCAGCGCTTCATCAAGGAACGCTTCCCCGATTTCACGCCGACGAAAATTCTGGATTTCGCCTGCTCGGCGGGTTCGTCCTCCACGCCCTGGGCGCTGGCCTTCCCCAACGCCGAGGTGCATGCGATTGATGTGGGTGCCGGCATGCTGCGCTACGCCCACGCCCGTGCCGAGGCGCTGGGCGCAGCCGTGCATTTCCACCAAATGGATGCGGGCGCCACCACGTTCCCCGATGCGAGCTTCGATCTCGTGGTGTCGCACAACGCCATGCACGAAATGCCGGTGAAGACGCAAGCCGCCATGTTCAAGGAAAGCTATCGTCTCCTGAAACCGGGCGGCATCGCCATTCACCAGGACGTGCCCTTGCGCTATTCCGAGCGCGATGCCTTCGGTCAGTTCGAATCAAGCTGGGATTTGAAGAACAACAACGAACCCTATTGGGAAGCCTACGCCACCAACGACCCGGTGAAGATGTACCTGGACGCGGGTTTCCCGGCGGCCACCATCTGGCACGGCAAGTTCGAGCAGCTTGATAAAACCGTGGCCTGGTTCGTGAGCTGCGCGCGCAAGCCCGCCTAAACTGAGCGAAACATCAGTCTGACTTTATTTTTCCCTTCGGCGCGCCCGCGCCGAACCCGCGCCTGCTCAAGAAAGCGCGGCGAAAGAAAAAGTACACTCGGACTGATTTTCGCGGCCAGCGAAATCAATGGAAAAATAACTTCGACTGTATTTTTATTTCGCCGGCTGCGCCGTCGAAGATAAAATTAAAGTGAGAGTTATATTTTCCGGGCCGCTGCCCCTCTTTCCCGAAAATTTCGGCTTTATCGTTTGACCCTGCCGCCTGCGGGCCCTATGTAGCCGCCACACAACGACGAGGTTTGGGGCCCATATGGACAAATTCATCGCCGGGTATCATCAGTTCCGCGACAGCTATTTCAACCAGAACAAGGACTTCCTGAAGGCCCTCATGGGGCGGCCGCAGACGCCCAAGGCCATGATGATTTCCTGTTCGGATTCACGAATTGACCCGGGCCTGAAGTTCGGGGCCGAGCCCGGCGACATCTTCATGGTCCGCAACGTGGCCAACCTGGTGCCGCCCTACGCGCCCGATGGCGACTATCACGGCACCAGCGCCGCGCTGGAGTTTGCCGTGCAGGTGCTGGAAGTCGAGAACATCGTGGTCATGGGCCATGCGCGCTGCGGCGGCATCGGCGCGCTGGTGCGCCACCAGGAACAGTCGGCGCTGGATTTCGTAGCGGCGTGGATGAAAATCGCCATGCCCGCGCTTGAACGCGCCTCAAAGCAAGCCACCGGCGAGGCCGCCTTGCAGCGCGCCTGCGAACAGGAAGCAGTGAAAGAATCGCTGAAGAACCTGATGACCTTCCCGTGGGTGAAGGCGCGCGTGGAGGCAGGCAAGCTTGCTATTCACGGCTGGTATTTCGACCTGGAAACCGGAACCCTGCACCGGCTGAATAAATCAGGCGCGTTCGAGGCGGTATAGTAAACCACAAGCTGTCACCCCCGCGAAAGCGGGGGTCCATTTATCGGCGGCAGCGATCATTGAGAGATGGATTCCCGCTTTCGCGGGAATGACAAGTGCAGCCCTACTCCGCCGCCAGCTTGGTGTCGTTGCCGATACCCCAGCCGTTGCCGCCCTGGATGTAGCCCTTGGGCACGCCCGCATCGGGCGTGAAGCCGTACATGGGGTCGGGCACGGCGGCGGTGACGATCTCGCGCACCTTCAGCAGCTTCGCAAGATCAATGCCGGTCTTCAGGCCCATGCTGTCCAGCATGAACACCAGATCTTCCGTCACGATGTTGCCCGAAGCGCCCGGCGCGAAGGGGCAGCCGCCCAGGCCGCCCAGGGAACTGTCGAACGTCGTGATGCCGATATCGAGCGCGGCCAGCGCATTGGCCAGACCCAACCCGCGTGTGTTGTGGATGTGAATGCCCGTGAGGGCGTTTTTGCCAAGCGCCGCCCAGATGGCTTTGATCATGTGCTTCACCTGCGCCGGGTTGGCGTAACCCGTGGTGTCGGCCAGGCCCACCTCGTCGCAGCCGAGCGCCATCAGGCGCTCGCCCAGCTTCACCACCTGCGCTTCGGGGATGTAGCCTTCCAGCGTGCATCCGAAGGCTGTGCTCAACGAGCCCTCGAAGTGCGGGCGCTTGTCCTTAGGCAGCGCCTTCAGCAGCGCCACGATAGCCTTCACTTCCTCGAACACCTGTTCGTGCGTCTTGCGCAGGTTTTTGAGGCTGTGGGTTTCACTGACGCTCAAAGGCAGCGTGATTTTGTGCGCACCGGCGGCGATGGCCGCCTCGGCGCCCTTGGCGTTCGGAACCAGCGCGGCAACTTGCAGGCCGGGGATGGTGCGCGCGTACTGCACGATCTCGCCCGTGTCGGCCAGTTGCGGCAGCAGTTTCGCGGGCACGAACGAGCCCACCTCGATCTCGCGGATACCGGCGTCGGACATCGCCTTGATCCAGTTTTTCTTGGCGTCCGTCGGCATGATGGATTTGATGCTCTGCAAGCCGTCGCGCGGGCCCACTTCGCTGACCAGAACATCGATGCCCGACATGATATCGCTCATGGAAACCGTCCTTTGACCGCGTGCTTTCGTGGCGTGGTTCTAGGAAAAACTTTGCTTTACGCCAAGGCCCAAGACCTGTTGTTCTCGAGCGCTGAATATATATGATCGCCCGCGCGTCAAAGCGAGTCTCGCGCGGCCTATACCTTTTCAGGCCTTGACGCTAAAGCGTTTAAAAACAAGAGGATTTTACGATGTCCGGAGCTGGGTCGTTGCCGTTGGCTGGCATTCGCGTGGTGGAGTTCACCCACATGGTCATGGGGCCCGCCGTGGGCGTGCTGTTGGCCGACCTTGGCGCGGACGTGATCAAGATCGAACCCCTGGGCGGCGACAACACGCGCCGCCTGAAAGGCTCAGGCGCGGGCTACTTCCCGATGTACAACCGCAACAAGCGGTCCATCTGCCTGGATTTGAAATCGCCGGAAGGCAAAAAGGTCGCGTTGCAGTTGCTCGAAAAAGCCGACGTGATGGTGGAGAACTTCCGCCCCGGCGCCATGGACAAGCTGGGCTTCGGCTACGCCGATTTGAGCAAGCTGAACCCGCGCCTCATCTACTGCTCGGAAAAAGGATTCCTGACGGGCCCTTACGAACACCGCACGGCGCTGGACGAAGTGGCGCAGATGATGGGCGGGCTCGCGTACATGACCGGTCCGCCGGGACGGCCCTTGCGCGCGGGTGCGTCCGTCATCGACGTGACCGGCGGCATGTTCGGCGTGATCGGCATTCTGGCAGCACTTCAGCAGCGCAATACAACGGGCAAAGGCCAGATGATTACCGCCTCGCTGTTCGAAACGACGATTTACCTCGTCGGGCAGCACATGGCGCAGTTCGCCGTGACCGGCTCGCCCGCCGCCCCCATGCCCGCGCGCATCTCGGCCTGGGCCGTGTACGACGTGTTCGACACCAAGGACGATGATAAAGTGTTCGTCGGCGTCGTGTCGGACGGCCAGTGGAAAACCTTCTGCGAGGCCTTCGACCTGAAGGACTTCGCCGCCGATGAAAGCCTGGCCACCAACAACGGCCGCGTCAGCCAGCGCGATAAAGTAAAGCCGCGCATCGAGGCGCTGTTCAAGACCTACACGAAGGCCGATTTGATGGCCAAGCTGGAAAAAACCGGCATGCCCTTCGCGCCCATCGCCAAGCCGCATGAGATGTTCGACGATCCGCACCTGAACGCGGCCGGCGGCCTGGTACCCCTCACCGTCGCCGACGGCGAGAAAAAAGGCGCCAAGATGAAACTGCCCGCCATTCCCGTCGAAGTGAACGGCGTGCGGCCGGGCGTAAGGTTGGACGTGCCGCGCCAGGGTCAGCACACCAAGGAGGTGCTGAAGGAACTGGGCTACGACGCTGGCGCCATCGACGCGATGATTAAAAGCGGCAAGGCGGAAAGCGAGTAAGGGCCTGACAATGCTACCAGCATTGCGACCGCTTCTGGCGGCCTTCAGCATCGCAATTTCAGTGTTTGCGCCGATGATGGCCGCCGCCAAAGACAACGGCGGGGTTATCGTCTTCGGCGGCACCGGCCGATTAGGTGTCGATATTGTGCGTTTGCTGGTGGACGCGGGCGAAGACGTGACCGTCTTTTCCCGGACCGGCGATGCGGGCAAGCACTTCAAAGATATGAAGGTGCGTATTGCCGTGGGCGACCTCTTGGACGATGCCAGCATCGGCAAGGCGTTCGATGCCAGGAGCTACCGCGTGGCGATTGATGCCGCCGCCCAACGCACCGAGATACGCCTGCCCGATTTTTATGAGAAGGTTACGCGGTCCATTGTCAGGCACGCGAAGCGAACGGGTGTGAAACACTTTATCAGTCACGGCTCTATCGGCGCAGGGGATAACCATAAAATGGTGCCGGCATTGGCCAGTTACCCGCAAACCGCGGCGTTGATCGACAAAGGCAAGGCGGAAGCCTTGATTATCGCCGGTGGCGTGCCCTACACCATTATCAGGAACGGCGTTCTGCCCAACACTGAACCGCTGCCGCCCGCCACGCACAAGGCCGGCTTGACCGTCGACTACACCACGTTCAGCGCGATTACCCGCGCCGACCTCGCCATCCTGACATTGGATTGCATCGACAATCCGGCGCGTCTTAATCGCATCTATCATGCCATTGACGCGACGCTGCCGATCCCGACCGAATAGTTACTTCGCGAACACCACGAACAGAATGCCCGCCACGGTGAGGAGAATGCCTGCGATCTCCACCGGCTTGGCGCGTTCCTTGTACATGTAGTGCGACGCCAGGTAGGCCAGTACCAGCTCCACCTGCCCCACCGCTAGCACGTAGGGGATTTTCTGAAGCGCGAAGGCCAGATACCACCCGGCCGAAGCGGTTACGCCCGTGATGCCCAACCAAATGGCGCTGCGCCAGTTGCGGACAATCGTGTGCAGCACGATCGGGGAAGTGACGCCGATCCACGCCCCCATGAGCAGCCATTGAAAGAACGACACCCAGGCCAGAGTGTACAGGGCTTGGACGACGAACCCGTCGCCACCCAGCGACAAGGAGCCCGCGCGATAGCTTGTCGAAGCGACGGCATACAACGCGCCGACGGCAAGTCCATACAGCGCAGCCTTGTCGGTGACGGCCAGGATCAGCGATTTCACGCTCAATTGCTGGCTGCCCGCCGCTATGACAAGTACGCCGACAAAGGTCAGCAGCACGCCGGCAAAGCCCAAACCGTTCAGTACATCGCCGATGACGATGAACGAGAACAGCGCCGCCAGGACTGTCTCGGTCTTGGAATAGGTGGTGCTGATGGTGAAGTTGGCAAAGCCGATGAGATGAATGAAAACGACATTACCCAGAATCTGGGTAATGCCGCCGATGACGGCGTAGACGAAGAATATGGGCGGCGGAACCGGCCACGGCGTATTGGTGGACTGAACAGCGGCGAACACGAAAAGAACCGCCAGCGGAAAGGCGAACAGGAACCGCGCGTAGGTGACGCCCAGCACCGTGTAGCGCGGGGCCAGGCTTTTCTGCATCATCGCGCGGATGGCCTGCATGGCCACCGCACCCAGGGTAATGAGAATCCAGAGATCGAGCATGGCGGTGGTTATGTGGTGCCCGGCGGCAACGTTCCGGCCGCAAGCCCCCAGCCGTTGGTCATGGCTTCCAGGCCCACACGGCCATAGTAGGCGGCAGCGTCGGGGGCGGCGAACAGCACCAGCTTGCACGTGGGCTGCGTCTGCTTCGCCGTTTCGGCGATGAGCTGCTTGCCGATGCCGCGCTTCTGGTAGGCCTCATCCACGGCAAGGTCGGCCAGGTACGTCACATAAGCGCGGTCCGTGAACGAGCGCGCAACACCCACCAGCTTCGGCCCGTCCCAGGCAGTGATGAGAATGTCGGCGTGTTTCAGCATCTGCGTCACGGCGTTCAGGTCGCCCACCGGACGGCGGGCGCCCAGGCTGGTGCGGTTCAGCAAGCCAGCGTAGTCCTCCGGCGTCAGCGTCGCGTCGTGCCGGTAGACAATACTCATTTATCGCCGTTGAAGGTGGACAGGTTCTTCTCGAACTCGGCCTTAGGAACAAGCGTCAGCGCGCCGCCCGAGCCGGGCTTCACAAGGTAATACTTCCCGTCGCGGCCGATGACGGGAATGGGCCGGCCCCGCTTCGTGAACACGCCGCGCATGGTGGCGGAGTACGTGATGTACGTATCCAGCTCGTCCTGGTCTTTCTTGAACAGGTATTCGCTGGCGTAGATCATTTCATCGACGAACTGCTTTTCGACGATGGTGAGGTTCGAGATGACCCAGCAGAGCTTCTCGAATCCCCAGTAGTAGCTCAAACCCACCAGTTCCTTCTCGGTGTTGAAGTAAGGAAAGAACGGGAACGACCGGCAGGCCAAGGTGCGGTTCTCGCGCTCGCAGTATTTCACGCCCTTGCACAGGATGGCCTGGCAGCCCGAGGCCATGTCGCCGAACTCTTTTTCCTCGGTCTTGTTCTTGGGCGTGTAGACCTTCCACAGGTCGGTGCGTTTCCGCAGCAGGTCCCACTCGCCCTTGTCGGCCACGGGCACGGCGCGGTCGTGGTCGCAGCACACCGGGATGCCCTCGTTGATGGGCGCGCACTTGCGGCCGCAGTCGTATTTTTTGGAAATCGGCGCCTGGAAACGCTCGTAGACGTGCGCGAAATCTTGGGGGC
>JAEUKM010000322.1 GCA_016793085.1 Rhodospirillaceae bacterium | reverse complement strand
GATAAATCCTTTACCGCCGAGGACGAGGCACTTGGGCTGATCGGGCATAACGGATTGTAAAATCGAGGAATGTTTGCAAGCGCAGGCAACATACAAGCAACGCTGGCCCGGTTCAATTCGAAGCCCTTGAGTCTTGGCGATCCAGACCGCCCCGGCCTGCGAACGGCTTTGATCTAACGCTGCCGCGCTCCTGCGTTTCGCCTTTATAGTCGCGCCGCATCAAGGTGGAGGCGGGCATGGCCAAGGCACACACACGCGCAGCGCGGGGCATTTCAAAGCGCTCATTCCTGTCGGCGGTCACGGCGGGGGCCGTGGGGCTGGCGGCCTCGGCACCCGGCCGGGCAGCGGCGGCCGACGCCAAACCTTGGGACCTTATCGTCGTGGGCGGCGGTACGGCGGGGTTGCCCGCGGCCATCTTTGCCGCTCAGCGCGGCGCGCGCGTACTGATCGTGGAAGCCGCGGGCCAGGTGGGCGGCACCTTGTTTCTGTCCTCGGGCCAGATGAGTGCCGCAGGCACCAAACTTCAGAAAAGCAAAGGCATCAGCGACACCGCGCAAAGCCATTACGACGACATCATGCGCATCAGCAAGGGTACGGCCAACCCGGACATCGTGCGCCTGGCCGTGTTCAATGCCGCCGATACGTTCGATTGGCTGGTGGAGAACGGCCTGATGGTGCATCCGGCGCATCCGGTGACGGGCACGACGCATGAGCCCTACAGTGCCGCGCGCTATGCCTGGGGCACGGAAGGGGGCATGTCGATCCTGGCCGTGCTGGAGCGTCAGCTTCAGCCGCATATCGACAGCAAGAAGGTCATGGTGCTGACCTCGACCGAAGCGGTTGAACTTGTGAAGGATGCGAAAGGCGGCGTGACGGGCGTGGTCACCAAGGACGAGAAGGGCGCGTTCGCACGGCATGCCGCGCACAATGTCCTGCTGTCGGCGGGCGGTTACGCCTCCAACTCGCAGATGTTCGCCGAACTGGAGGGTGCGAAGGACTACAGCGACGTGTCCTACCCTTACAGCCAGGGGGCGGGCATCAAGCTGGGGGTTGCGGTCGGCGGTTACGTGCGCGGCGGCGAGCATCACATGCCGCTGTTCGGCGGCGTGATGCGCGACACCGGCATTCCCAGCCCCATGATCGTCACCATGCGCCCCTGGCCGCCCGATAATCCGCCCTGGGGCATCTATGTGAACGTGAATGGCAAGCGGTTCCTGCGCGAGGATATCCCCAGCCACGACGCCCACGAAGAGGCGTTGCGCGTGCAGCCCGACGAGCGCTGCTGGGTGGTGTTCGACAGCGAGATTCTCGATAAAGCGCCGCCATTCATCGGCCGCTGGACCAAGCAGGAGGTCATGGACGCGGTGGGCTACTACGATGCCTTCGCCCGCGCCGACACGCTGGAGGGCTTGGCCAAGGCCGCGGGTGTGGACGCGGCCGGGCTTGCCGCCACCGTCGCGGCCTATAACGCCGGGCAAAAGGCAGGCCGGGATGCGCTGGGCCGCGTGCACATGCCGCTGCCGCTTGTCAGAGCCCCGTTTTATGCAGTGCGGCTGCAAAGCTGGGTGCTTTCGACCTTCGCCGGTCTTGCCGTCGACAAGGATTTGCGCGTTATCCGCCAGGATGGCGCGCCGATACCCAACCTCTTTGCCGCGGGCGAACTGATCGGGGCCGGCGCCACCATGGGCCGCTCGTATTGCGGGGGCATGCTGGTCACTCCGGCGCTGACCTTCGGGCGCTTGTTGGGCCAGAAAATGCTGAAATTCAGCGCATAAAACGGCTTTAAACCCTTAACACGCGTCCGCTTGCCGTTGCGCCCGCTACCGGGGCCACCTATAACGCCGCGCCAAGCCCGATTCCGCAACGTTAAGGTTCGATGTGAACGTATCCGCGCCGCCCGGTGCTTCCCCCGCCAATGCCGCCGTTCCGCCGCCGCGCGCCGGGCGCAAGCGCCTGCTCTTGATCAAAGGCGTGATCACGTTAGCGCTCTTGGTGTTTCTCACGGACAAACTCGACACGGCCGATTTGCTGGCGCGCCTGAAAGAGGCCGCACCTGTGTTTCTGTTCATCGCCATCGTCATTGTCACGCTGGAAGTGCCCCTGGCGGCCTACCGCTGGATGCTCTTGGCCCAGCGCACCGGCGCGCCCATGACGTTTGCGCTGGCGCTGCAACTCAGCTTCGCCGGTCTGTTTTTCGGCCAGGTGCTGCCGGCGTCCATCGGCGGCGACGTGGTGCGCGGCGTGCTGGCCTATCGAAATGGCGTTGACTGGCAGCCGCTCATTTCAAGCCTGGTGTTGGACCGCATCATCGCGCTTCTGGCCGCGGTGGTGCTGATCCTGGCCGCCCTGCCGTGGCTGGTGGGCGGGACTTTGGGCGCGTTGATGTGGACGGCGGGCGCTTCGGCGCTGCTGGTGGGCGTGCTGATCGCGGGGCTGTTCGTTGATCTTCTGCCGCTGCCGCGACGCCTGAAAGACAGCAAGCTTGGCGGTGCGGTCTTGGGCCTCATCGCGCTGGCCCGCCGCAGTCTGGCTTCTGGCGCAGGCGCGGGCGCGCTCACCATCTCCATCCTGATTCATCTCATGACCATCGGCGCCGTGGTGGCCCTTGGCGCAAGTTTGGGTTTGGGCCACATTCTGTTGCCCAGCATGCTGGTGGTGCCCACGGCCCTGATCGCCGCGGCCGTGCCGGTGTCGCTGAACGGCTGGGGGGTACGTGAAGGCGTCATGGTGGCGGGCTTTGCGCTGTTCGGCATTGCCGAGGCCGATGCGTTCCTGGTCTCGGTGCTTTTGGGGTTCTCCGTCGTGCTGTCGGCCTTGCCCGGCGGCTTCACATGGCTGACTTTGAAATAATGACGTTACGATGATTGGCGCCGTTTTGATCGATGTGTGTGATGAGTGAAGTTGTTTTGACCGAACGCCAAGAGGCCATCCGCGCGCTGTTCGAGCGCCTGGCTCCGGCCCGCGCCGAGTGGGTGGCGCGCAACCGCTATTTCTACGACACCGACCACGCCTACATGCGCTTTCTCATCCCGGCGGGCAGCCGGGTGCTGGAAATAGGCTGCGGCGACGGCCAGCTTCTGAAGGCGCTGAACCCGTCGCGCGGCGTGGGCATCGACTTAAGCCCGGCCATGATCGAGGCTGCGCGCGCAACCGCACCCGATTGCGAGTTTCACGTGGGCAATGCTGAAGACCCCGCAGTGCTGGCGGGTATCACGGGGCCTTTTGATTACATCGTCGTCTCCGACACCATTGGTCTGGTGGAAGACTGCGAGGGCCTGTTCGAGGCGCTGCATACACTGATGATGCCCGAGACGCGGCTGATCCTCGCGTACTACTCCCACATCTGGGAACCGGCCTTGCGCCTGGCCGAGACGCTCGGCCTGAAAATGCCGCAAGTGCAGCAGAACTGGCTTTCCACCAGCGACATGCAGGCGCTGCTGGCGTTGTCCGACTACGAAGTCGTGCGCCGCGACTGGCGGCAGTTGATCCCGCGTCATGCGTTTGGATTGGGGCCGTTCATCAACCGCTTCATCGCGCCGCTGCCGGGCTTAAGGAAGCTGTGTCTGCGCAATTACGTGGTGGCGCGCCCGCTGCCGCGGCTGAACGCGTCCGGAAAGCTGCCTTCGGCCACGGTGCTGGTGCCGTGCCGCAACGAGCGCGGCAATATCGAGAACGCGGTCAAGCGTCTGCCGGCCTTCGCGCCCGATCTTGAAATCATGTTCGTGGAAGGCCACAGCCAGGACGGCACGTTCGAGGAATGCGAGCGCGTGAAGGCAGCCTATCCTGAGCGCGATATCAAAGTGTTCCGCCAGCCTGGCAAGGGCAAGGGTGATGCGGTGCGCAAAGGCTTCGCCGAGGCGCGCGGAGACATTCTGATGATCCTGGATGCGGACCTGACGGTTCCCCCTGAGGACATGCCCAAGTTCTACAACGCGCTGGTGTCGCGCCGGGGCGAGTTCGTCAACGGCACGCGCATGGTCTATCCCATGGAAGACACGGCCATGCGCACGCTCAACAACATCGCTAACCGCGGCTTTGCCAAAATTTTCTCGTATCTTCTGAACCAGCGCTTCACGGACACGCTGTGCGGCACGAAAGTTCTGTGGAAGCGCGATTACGAGCGCATTGCCGCCAACCGCCATTACTTCGGCGATTTCGATCCTTTCGGCGATTTCGATCTCATCTTCGGCGCGGCCAAGCTGAATTTGCGTATCGTCGAGGTGCCGATCCGCTACGCCGGGCGGCGCTACGGCGAAACGCAGATTTCGCGCTTTACCCACGGCTGGCTGCTCTTGCGCATGGTGGTCTTCGCCTGGCGCAAACTGAAAGCCTTCTGATGACCGACGCGGTTGATGCGCGCATCGCCGAGCACGGCCGCCAGTGGCGCAAGAAGCCCGCGGTGCGCGACATCTACATGGACCTCTACCGCCGCATGGCCGGGTTCCTTGCATCCGGGCCCACGCTCGAGATCGGCGGCGGCTCAGGCATCTTCAAGGACTTCGCCCCCGATACCCTCAGCACCGACATTCTGCCGGCGCCCTGGCTCGATCTTGTGGCCGATGCGCAAGCGCTGCCGTTTGCTCCTGAAAGTTTCGCCAACATCGTCATGTTCGACGTGCTGCACCACATCGAGTTTCCACGCGCGTTTTTCAGTGAAGCCCTACGGGTCTTGCGCCCCGGCGGGCGCATCATCATGGTCGAGCCCGGCATCTCGCCCGTAAGCTGGCCGTTCTACCGCTTCATCCACCCCGAACCCGTTCGTATGGGGGACGATCCGTTGCGTGACGGCGCGCCCGACCCCAACCGCGATGCCTTCGACGCCAACCAGGCCATTCCAACCTTGATCTTCGGCCGTCACGCTGCACGGTTTGCACATGCGTTCCCGGCGCTGAAGGTGATTTCAAAGCAATGGCTCAGCCTGTTCGCCTATCCGTTGTCAGGCGGCTTCAAACCCTGGAGCCTGATCCCCGAGGCTCTGGTCAAACCCGTTCTGAAACTTGAGAATGCCCTGGCCCCGGCGCTGGGCCCGCTGATGGGGTTTCGGCTGCTAGTGGCCCTGGAAAAGCAGAACTAAGCACATCACGGCCGCCGCATGACCCCGCAGTATTTCAACCGCCGCGACATCGATTTCCTGCTCTACGAACTTTTGAACGTGGACAAGCTGTGCGCGCGGCCGCGCTATGCTGCTCACGACCGCGGCACGTTCGAGGCCATCCTGAACACCACCGAGGCCCTGGCGGTGGATTTGTTCGCGCCCCATGCGGCCAAGTCCGACGCCCACGAGCCGCACTTCAACGGCCAGAGCGTCGATATCATCCCCGAGGTGAAAACCGCCCTGAAGGCCTATGTCGACGCCGGTCTGATGGGTGCTGCGTTTGATGAAGACATGGGCGGGCTGCAACTGCCCATGACGGTCACGCAAGCGGCCAACGCCATGCTGTATGGGGCCAACGTCGGCACGGCGGCGTACCCGCTCTTGACCATGGGTGCGGCGAATTTGATCGGCGCCGTGGGTTCGCCGGAGCAGAAACAGAAATTCATGCGCCCCATGGTGGCCGGGCGCTGGTTCGGCACCATGTGCCTGTCCGAGCCGCAGGCGGGCTCGTCGCTTGCCGATATCACCACCAAGGCGACACCAACCGAGGCGGGCCATTATCTCATCACCGGCACCAAGATGTGGATCTCCTGCGGTGATCACGAGCTGTCGGAAAACATCGTCCACATGGTGCTGGCGAAAATTCCGGGCGGCGGGCCGGGCGTGAAGGGCATCTCGCTGTTCATCGTGCCCAAGCGCCGTGTGAACGGCGACGGCTCGCTCGGTCCGCGCAACGGCGTCGCGCTGGCGGGGCTGAACCATAAAATGGGTTACCGCGGCACCGTCAACACGCTGTTGAATTTCGGCGAAAGTTCCGAATGCCACGGCTACCTCGTCGGCCAGCCCCATCAGGGCCTGGCATACATGTTCCACATGATGAACGAGGCGCGCATCGGCGTGGGCCTGGGCGCGACCATGCTGGGCTACGCCGGGTATCTCGCCAGCCTGCAATACGCGCGCGAGCGCCGCCAGGGACGCCACGCCGACAACAAAGCGCCCGATTCACCCCAGGTGCCGATCATCGAGCACGCCGATATCCGCCGTTTGCTTTTAACGCAAAAAGCCTACGTGGAAGGCGCGCTGTCGCTGTCGCTGTACTGCGCGTTTTTAGTCGACCAGCAGCGCACCGAAACCGACGCGGCCCGGCGCGATGCGATCAACCTGCTGTTGGAAATCCTCACCCCTGTGGCCAAGGCCTGGCCGTCGGAATTCTGCCTCGAGGCCAACAAGCACGCCATCCAGGTGCTGGGCGGCTACGGCTACACGCGCGACTTCCCGGTCGAGCGGCTGTACCGCGACAACCGCTTGAACGCGATCCACGAAGGCACGCACGGCATCCAGGGGCTTGATTTGCTCGGGCGCAAAGTGGCCATGAACAACGGCGCTGCCTTAAAGGCGCTGGCCGCCGAGATGCAGGCCGCCATTCAGGCCGCACGCAAGGTGGATGGCTTGGCGCCGCTGGCCGCATTGTTGGAGCAGGCCTTGGGCCGCACAGGCGAGGTGACGATAGCGCTGCAGATGGCGCGCAAGGACAAACCCCGCGCGGCCTTGGCTTATGCGACGGTGTATCTCGACATGTTCGGGCACGTGGTGCTGGCCTGGATGTGGCTGCGCCAGGCCCTTGTGGCGTCGGCGGCCAAACCTGCCAGCCCGGCCGAGAAGGCCTTCTACGGCGGCAAACTTTCGGCCTGTAAGTTCTTTTTCCATGCCGAACTGCCCAAAACGGCCATGCAGGCAGCGTTTCTGAAATCATTGGATACGACCACGCTCGACATGGATGCGGCAGGCTTTGCACCCGAGTAGGGACGCTGGAATACCAGTTCATCGCCGCGCTTCGGTCGGGCGGCGATCAGGGGGCTGCCGCGGCCCTTAAACCCCGACATGGTGGGGCGGCAACATCAGCGGGAGCTTTGGGCATGCTCGAAAA
>JAEUKM010000178.1 GCA_016793085.1 Rhodospirillaceae bacterium | reverse complement strand
GCAGTTGTGCGCATCGGACGCATCAACTTCGCCTGGGATGACGCGGAAGTGGTGAACCCGCTGGTGGCGGGTGTGAAGGACTAACCGGCCATGGGCGGGCCGGCAGGGGGCGTTGCCGATGCTGCCTGCGGCGGTTCCTTGGCCCGCACGATGTAGATCAAGGCCAGCGTCACCACCATGGCAATCGCGCCGTAATAAAACGGGTAGTGCAGGTTGGTTTGCAGCAGCGTGCCCGAGAACAAAGGTCCGGCCCCACGGGCGAGGCTGCCCCACGAGGCGTAGAAGCCCATCACCATGCCGCGTTCGGTGTCGGCGGCCTGCTTGGAGACAAGGCTGGTGAGGTTGGGATTGAACAGCGCGAGCCCGATGGGCAGCATGGCCTGCGCGATCAGAAGTTGCATCCAGGTGGTTGTGGTGGCCACCGTCAGCAGGCCCGCGCCGTAGATAACGCAGGCCACTGTAATCACCGGCAATTCGCCGAACTTCTTCAGAAGTCCGCCACCCCATTTGGACTGCATCACCACCAGTTGCATCACCACCATCACCACGGCGGCGAAGGAGAGCGCCAGGCCCACATCGCGCGGGCCGAAGTCCATGGCGGCGGCCCCCCACAACGGAAATGTGGATTCGAACACGCTGCCGCCGGTGCCGAACGCCAGGGCTGCCATGAACAGCAGCAGCAGGCCCGAACGCTCGGTGATCTTCTTGAACTGCGCCCAGCGCGAGACCTGCGGGCGGTTCTTCAGCTTCTCGCGGATTTCGGGTTTAAGCGATTCCGGCAGCACGAAGATGGTGCCGAGCAGTGCGACGAAATTGGTACCGGCACAGAAGAACGCAACCAGGGTCAGATTGGCCGTCTCCCTGTCGCCGCCCGCCAAGAGGCCGCCGACCAGAGGGCCAATGATGAAGCCGAGCGA
The DNA here is from genome assembly GCA_016793085.1 of Rhodospirillaceae bacterium. Classification (GTDB taxonomy): domain Bacteria; phylum Pseudomonadota; class Alphaproteobacteria; order Rhodospirillales; family Rhodospirillaceae. Next base: position 5,665 of record JAEUKM010000178.1, on the reverse strand, counting down.
CAAAGCACCGCCGATCATGGCCATGCCCTTGGCGCGGTTCTCGTTGGTGGTGATGTCGGTGATGTAGGCGTAGGCCGCACCGATGTTGCCCGCACAGATGCCGCCGACGAAGCGCGAGGCCATCAGCATCCAGATGTTGTCGGCAAACCCTAGCGTAATGAACGCCACCACGGCGCCCGCCTGGCTGATCATCAGGATCGGGCGGCGGCCCCATTGATCGCTCAGGCGGCCCCACACCGGGGCGGCGATGAACGAGGCAATGGGATAGATCGCCAGTATCAGCGTGACCATGCCGGGCTCGATGCCCATGCGCGTGGCGATGAACGGGAAGATCGGGTTCATCACCCCGATGCCCATCAGATCCAACAGGATAATCAGAAACAGGATTTTCATGGCTTCCCCACGCGACTTTCCTTGCGCGCATTATCCCCACGCGCTCTAAACGCGCCGCGACTGTAGGAGGCTCGTTGCGTGAACGCGCTTGCGCCTTTAGCGTTGACCACGCGGCGGTCGATGTTTGAAATACGCCTGAACCCGCGCAAAGGAAACAGCGATGCCGACACGCGATTATGGATCGAAGGGCTGCGTCGGGGTTGCGCCGCCGCAGGCCAACCCCACGGTCGAGCCCGAAATCGCGGCTTGCCTGCCACCCGGCGTGTCGATGCTGACGACACGGCTGACCAGCCAGTGCCCGGACCCCAAGGACCGGATGCTGGAGTATTTCAACCGTCTCGACGACACCCTGCAATCCTACGACACGCTGAAGCTGGATGTTCTGGCTTTCGCTTGCACGGCGGCCTCGTACCTTGTGGGCCATGAGCGCGAGGAGCGCGAGATCGCGGCCATCGCCAAGAAGCGCGGCTATCCCATCATTACCGGAGGCAAGGCCATCATCGCGGGCCTGAACAAGCTGGGTGTCAAGAAAATCGCCGTCGGCGCGCCGTACCCCCAATGGACGCTGGACGCCTGCAAGGCCTACTACGAGGCGGCGGGTTTCACCATCACGTCCATCCTGCAAATCGAAACCGCTTCCAGTACTGATACGCGTTCGATTTACGAACTCACCAGCGCCGATGCCATCGCGGCCTTGCCGCGTATGGATGTAGCGGGGGCCGAATGCGTGCTGTTTACCGGCAGCGGCATGCCCAGTCTGCGCGCGGTGATCGCCGCCGAGGAACGCACCGGCCTGCCGGCCCTGTGCACCAACCTGTGCCTCGCCTGGTCGGTGTTGGGCGTGCTGGGCCACCAACAGTGGGCCACGGGCCCTCATCGCCTCTTGAACGGCTGGCAGGACCGCCTAAAGCTGCTGTAACCAACAGCGGCGAGGGGGGAGGTAGCCTACTTGTGACCACCATGCGTGCAGGCAAAGTGCTGGGCGTGATCGTCCTGGTGCTGGCGATGGCCGTGAACATCGTCTATTGGCTCGACCCGTGGCTGTGGCGCGGGTACGTGAAGTTCATCACCAGCGGCGCCAATATTACCTCCGATCAGCGCTTGACGCCCGATGAGGAAATCAGGGGCGATGGTTCGTTCGTGTTGCCCACCGCAACCCCTGAAGCGCGCACGATCACGGACGACGCCCTGAAAGCGATGGAAACCTACGCGCGCGCGTTCAACTCTTATGCGCTCATCGTCATCCACAAGGGCGTCATCCAGGACGAGTGGTACGCCGATTTTTGGGCAGCGCAGAAAATCACGCAGTCGCAGTCGATGCACAAAACGCTGCAGGCGCTGCTGATTGGTGTCGCGATCGCGGACGGCAAGATCGGCGGGGTGAACGATCCAGTCGGCGCCTACATCAGCGAGTGGAAGGACGATCCGCGCGGGCGCATCACGCTCTACCAGCTCATGACCATGAGTTCGGGCCTGACCGAGCCCAGGTTCAGCGCCAATCCCTTCAGCGACGGCATCAGGTGGATGAACTCAGGCTTCTCGATCGATACCATCTTGCGCACATCGATGGATACCTGGCCAGCGGGCAGCAAGTACCACTACAACAATCTCAACTCTGAACTTCTGGGCATGGTGCTGACGCGCGCGTACCAGAAGCGCTACGCCGAGATTCTGCGCGAGAAGCTGTGGGTGCCCATGGGCGGCGATCGCGCCTTCGTCCATACGGATCGCCCCGGTGGGCGGGCGTATACATCCTGTTGCCTCGGCGCGCCGGCGATGGATTGGGCGCGCATCGGAATGCTTCTCCTGAATAAAGGCGAGGTGAACGGGAACCGCATCGTTTCGGCCGACTGGATCGCGCAGATGACCACGCGCTCGCCGACGGCGCGCCACTATGGCCTGCAAACCTGGCTGGGCTACGACGATCCGCCCATCCCGAAAGATGCCGGTTCGACGGGGGCTGTGGCGGCGGGGCCGTATATGGCGCGCGATACGTTCCTCACCTGGGGCCGCGGCCAGCAGCATGTGTGGGTCGTCCCCTCGGAGGATTTGGTTGTCGTGCGCATTGGCCCCTCCCTGGGCCGCCAGCCCATCAAGCCCGGCTTCGATGTCACCTATCTGGTGAACATGGCACTTAAAGGCTTGAAACCCCCGCCTCAGTAACAGCCGTTATTTTACAATTCTAACGATGAGTTGTTAGCATCCCTTGCGCATCGCAGGCATCTTCGGGCCGCTTCAATCCGGCCTTTGAAAGCTTCCCCGGAGTTTCCGCGATGCCCGCAACTGCGGCCTCAGCCGTTCCCACGCACGATGAGTTGGTGACCGCCGCGCGTGGGCTTGTCCCGCTGTTGAAAGCCAACGCCAACGCCGCCGAGGATGCGCGCGACCTGCCGCAATCCTCCATCGCGGCGCTGAAAAAAGCGGGCCTGCACAAGATCTACATGCCGCGCCGCTATGGCGGCTATGAAATGGACTGGGGGGCGCACTACGCCGTCTCGCGCGAAGTGGCCCAAGCGTGCGGTTCCACCGGCTGGATGGTGTCGTTGGTGTTCTCGCACATCATGTGGGCCGCGCGCTTTCCGGCCAAGGCGCAGGACGAGTTCTTCGCCTCCAGCCCCGATCCCATCCTGGGCACGGGCTCGGCCGGGGGCGGACTGCTGACGCCCACCGAAGGCGGTTACATCCTCAACGGACGCTGGGGCTTCGTCTCGGGCGTCAATCACGCCGCCGGCGCCATGGTCGTCGCCAAGACCGAGGCCGACAAACTGTTCTCGCACTTCGTGCTGATGATGCCCGGTGAATATACGGTGGAAAATAATTGGGAAGCCGAGGGCCTGCGCGGCACCGGCAGCCACCATATCAAGGTCGTGAACCAGTTCATCCCTGCGCACCGCGCGGTGGCGCGCGACGATCTGTTGGGCCGCGACCCGCCGGGCTCGAAGCTGCACGCCAGCTATGTCTACAAAGTGCGCCCGGCGCTATATCAGAAAAGCTGGTTCCCTGGCGTGGTGCTGGGCACGGCCCTGGGCGGCCTTCAGGAATACTGCGCCCAGACCAAATCGCGCACCGGGCAATTGTTCGGCGAAGGCATCGCCGATCAGGTGCCGGTGCAGATCAGACTGGGCGAGTCCATGGCCGAGATCGATGTCGCGGCGCAGGTGTTCGAGAACTACATCCGCTTTCTGCACGAGAAGGGCAAGGCGGGCGAGGATATCGTCGGTGAAGACATTTTGCGTTCGCGGCGTACCGTTACCACGGTGGCGCGCATGTGCTTATCCGCCATTGAACGCCTCTCAGCCATGATGGGCGTGACGGCACAAAGTGGGCGTAACCCGGTGCAGCGCCTGTTCCGCGATTGCCGCACGGTCTCGACCCACATCGAACTCAACTGGGATCATTCCATGGCGCCTTCAGGCAAATACCTCTTGGGTCTGAAAACCGGCGATCCGATGGTCGATGCGCCCGCCGACGGCCCGCTGAAGGGGGCCGCCAGCCGCGCCATTCTGGGCACGCAGGTTTAGCTACATCTGTTTTGCCACCGTCTTGGCGACATCGATCAAAGCCAGCGTGGCTGGCGAGCGCGTCGCATTTTTCCGGTAAGCCACCACCAAGGGCCATGCGCGCGGCTTCAGCGGTGTGGCGATTTCGACCAATGTGCCGTTGTCCAGTTCGCGTGAGACAAGCTGGCGGGGCATGACGCACAGGAACTCGCTTTGCAGCAGCCAGTTGAGCGCGAAGACCACCGATGAGGTGGATACCGCCGGATGCGGCGGCTTGATCTTGTCGGCGGCAAACAGCGATTTGAAATCCTGATCGGCTTTGGGGAAGTTGGCGATGGCCAGCCACGGATACGCGGCGAGGTCCTTGGCCTTGGCGGTCTTGGCGCGGGCGAGCGGATGGCCGGGCTTGGCTGCGACGATGTTATGATCCTCGCACAGGCGTTCCAGGGCGATCAGTTCATCGGCGGCCTCGGACGGCTCGGTGGAAAACACGACATCCAACTCGCCGCGCAACAGCGTACCGGCCAGGCGGTCGAAGTCCCCGCTTTCCACATGCAGTTTCAGTTGCGGACGTGCGGCGTGCAGCCGGTGCAGGGCCTCGGGCAACAACTGGTTCAACATGGTGGGTGTCGCGCCCACGCGCACGATGCCGGTTTTCGTGCCTAGCATCGTGGCCAGATTGTCGTGAAAGCGGCGCACTTCGGCATCCACCGTCTTGGCGTGCGGCAGCAGCAATTCGCCAAAGGGGCTTAGGGCCACCGATTGCCGGTCACGATCCAAAAGGCGCACGCCCAGGTTCGTCTCAAGCTGGGCGATGCTTTTGCTGACGGCCTGCTGGGTCAGGTGCACTTTCGCCGCCGCGCGGTGAAAGTTGCCTTCCTCGACCACGGCCAGAAAGTGCTGCAACTGGCGCAGTTCCATGGGGTCCTCCGGTGACAACCAATTCGTGTTATCATAATACATGAGTTGTTATCATCCCGCAGCCCGGTGCCTACACTGCCGCCCATGAAAAAAGTGGTCTTAGGATCGACGGGCTTGAGCGTCTCGGCCGTGGCGCTGGGCTGCATGAGTTTCGGCACCGACAAGTGGCGGGCCTGGGTGCTGAACGAGCCCGAGAGTTTGCGCCTCCTGGGCCGCGCCCATGACGCCGGCATAAATTTCTTCGATACGGCCAACGTGTATTCCGCCGGCGTCAGCGAGGAACTGCTGGGCAAGTTCCTGCGCGCGTCGGCCAAGCGCAGCGGCGTGGTGGTATCCACCAAGGGCTTTTATCCCGACGGCCACCCGCCTAACCTGACGGGCCTCACGCGCGAGAATATTTTCGGTTCCATCGACGCGTCTTTAAAACGCCTGGGTCTCGACTACGTCGATATCTACCAGGTGCACCGCTGGGATGAAAAAACACCGGTCGAGGAAACCATGCAGGCCCTGGCCGACGTGGTGAAGGCGGGCAAGGCGCGCTTTGCCGGGGCGTCCAACATGCGCACGTGGCACTTGGCGAAGGCGCAACTGGCCGCGCAGCAAATTGGCTTTCGCGGCTACGCCACCATGCAGAACCACTACAACCTTCTTTACCGCGAGGACGAGCGCGACCTGATCCCCTTCTGCCGCGATCAGGGCATTGGCCTCATGTGCTGGAGTCCGCTGGCGCGCGGGCGGCTGGGCCGCGCGGGTCAGATGTTGAGCACATCGCGCGGCGCGGACGATGACGTGGCCGATACCTTGTATGGCCCGCCGACGGACCCGATCCTGGGGCATGTGGCCGCCGTAGC
>JAEUKM010000170.1 GCA_016793085.1 Rhodospirillaceae bacterium | reverse complement strand
GAACATGAACATTATTTTGTGCTTGTGTTCTGCTTTACAGACGCCGCGCAAATCGTTTTCGTGTGCGCGGGAAAACACACAGCCCCGCGGTGCAAATTTCTACGTTACAGCATGTTGCAAAATACCGCTTTAAGAACGACCGCCTCGCATGCCAATGCTGCGCCCAATACAAAAACGATGCATGATTGAAAAAACAGAAAGGACTACGACGATGAACCGCCATCCGTTAACGCTCGGCACGCTCTGCTTTGCCGCGGCTTTGCTGGCCTCTTGCGCCATGACCCCACCCGCGCAAACGATGGCCAAGGCCGCGCCCGCCGCGGCTGGGCTTGCCGCGCTGAAGGATTTGAATGACTTCGCGCTGGTCTACACCGACGGCGGCAAGGCAGCGCCCACGCCCAAGACCGTGGCCGAAGCAGCCGATATTCTGAAAGACTTCGACGTTATCTTCATCGGCGAAGAGCACCGTCACCCCGGCAACCACATCGCGCAGATGGCGATCTTCCGCGCGGTCCAGGAACGCGCGCCCAACGCCAGCCTGTCGATGGAGCAGTTCGAGCGCGACGTGCAGGGCGTACTCGACGACTTCATGGCCGGTAAAATCGGTGAAACGCCGTTCCGCGATAAATCCCGCGCCTGGGACAACTACCCCGGCAGCTACCGCCCGCTGGTGGAATACGCCAAGGACCGCGGCCTGCCGGTGATCGCGGCCGAAGTGCCGGGCTCGGTCGTGCGCTGCATCGGCGAGCGGGGCCCGGAGTTCCTCAACACCATGAAGCCTGAGCAGCGCGGCTGGGCGGCGGCGCAACTGAACATCACCGACGGCGCCTACAAGGACAAGTTCATGAAGTTCGCCGCCGGCGATGGTTCGCACGGCGAGGACAGCACGAAGGACAAGCAGAAGGGCCCCGGTGCGGCGGCTTTGCGCGCTTACGCCGCGCAAGTGTCGCGCGACGACACCATGGCCGAGTCGATTTATCTGCATTTGCAGAAAAATCCCGGCCGTAAGGTTGTCCACCTGAACGGTTCGTTCCACAGCGAATCGTTCCTGGGCACGGCCGAGCGTCTGCAGATGCGCGATCCCAAACTGAAAATCGCCGTCGTGAATCCCATCAGCGTCAAACGCGGTGCTGTGCCTGCCGTTTCGCCCGAACAGGCCAAGACAGGCACCTTCGTGCTTTTCATTTCGGAAGGCCCGAAAAGCTACGTCACCATGGACGAAATGAAGGCCAGCATCGCCAAGCAGATGGAATTCCGCGCCAAGAACAAATGCGAACTTTGATGTTCGCGGACGTGTTTTCGCGGTTTTGCTGATTCGGCATGCATAAGTTGAAAAAATCATCTTTGTCTTATGACAAGCGCTGAAATCGGAACATTAGTCGCATGACTTGTATGTTCGATTTCAGCGCACAGGTGATTTTTCCGCACACTGCGCTTTTCGCGCAATTTCAAACTCTAAATTCCGGCACTCCGTCCTAATGTATTTGCGCGCTGAATCTTTGCACGAATATAGTCGCTATCGTGAGTGGGGTTTTGCTGCTCTGGTGCAACCAGACGCAGTCAAAACAAAACATGGGGAACTTACGTAATGAGACATCAACAGTTTGGCCGCACGTTCATTGCGGCGTTATCGTTAACATCGGCATTGGTGGGCTTCGCCCCGCTGGCTTCGGCGCAGATCGAAGAAATCGTCGTGACCGCGCGTAAGCGCGAGGAAAGCCTGCAGGAAGTGCCGATCGTCATTCAGGCCTTCACCTCCGAGTCCATCGAGCGCAAGGGCATTGCCACTCTGGACGACGTCGCCAAACTCACCTCGGGCCTGATGCTGGACGAAGGCGCCAACAAGCAGGATACGCGCATCGTCATCCGCGGTCTGTCGCCCACCCGCGGCCGCCAGAACGTCGCCATCTTGCAGGACGATGTGGATATCTCCTCGCTGGCGCAAGGCACGGCCGGCGGTTCGTTCGTTATCAACCCGCGCCTGCTCGACATGGAGCGCATCGAGGTCATCAAGGGCCCGCACTCGGCCCTGTTCGGCCGTTCGGCCTTCAACGGCGCCATCAACTACATCACTAAAAAGCCGGGTGACGAGGTTTACCGCAACGTTCAGGTGGATGTGGCCGACCACAACAAGTACGAAGGCCGCTTCAGCGTCTCTGGCCCTGTGGTTCCCGGCAAACTCTCGCTGGGCGTCAACGGTGCTGCCTGGACCTTCGACGGCTTCTACGACAGCGCCGTCAACGGCGACGACCTGGGCACCAACGAAGGTTACGGCATCGCCGGCAGCTTTACGGCGACCCCCAGTGAAACTTTGAAACTCACCGGGCGTATCGAATACGCCGACGAAGATTTTGGCCCCGAAGCGCGCGGCATGAAAGGCCCTGTTGAATTCCCGCTGCCCGCGTCCGCGTTCACCACCAACGGCGGGCCCATCAACCCGGCCACGGTGACCAACCGCACCTTCCCACAGGTGATCGGTTCGCTGGGCAAGGCCAAGAATTTCCCGGCTCCGGCGCCGTCTCTGAATCCGCGTACGGGCGAGCAGTATCCCGGCTCGAACCGTGAGATCTTCCGCTCGATCGTGCGCCTTGAAGCCGATTTCGATGCGGTGCAATTCACCTCCATCACCCACTACGGCGACAACAAGAGCTTCCTGTTCAACGACTTCCTGTCGGTGGGCGATGTCGCCAATCCGCTCGTCAACGGCGCGCAGGAAACCTATTTCGATACCAACATCAAGCTGTTCACCGAAGAGGTACGCCTGCAATCCAAAACCGACGGCCCCTTAAGCTGGACGTTGGGCGGCCTGTTCTGGAAGGAAAAGCTGGAGCAGTCCGGCCGCTCGCTCGTCTGCGCGGCGCCGGGCGGCGGCTGCGCCGCCGTGCTGCGCGCGGTTGGCAATAACTCGTTTGTGTTTTCTGGACCGGCGCCCACCATCACCGACTTGGCGCCCGACGCAACCAAACGTGTCACCGAGCATATATCAGGTTACGGCTTGCTTGAGTACGCGGTGACCGACAAATTGAAGGCGTCGGTAGAGTTACGCTACACGGTCGAGGAAGAAGATACGTCGGCCTTTGCTGTCAGCACTGCCGGCAACGGTGGTCTGCTGGGCTGCCCCGGACTGCAGCGCAGCTTTAATGCCCAAGGCATCGCCATCTGTAACCCGATATTCGGCGCCACGACGCCTCTGTCGAGCGGCCCGCTGACGACTGATCCCAACAGCTTCACCAACGTGAATGTTGGCTCTGTCTTCTGGGTGCCGCGCTTTACGGTGGACTACAAAGCCACCGACGATGCGCTGATTTATGCGTCGGCGGCCATGGGCAAGAAGCCCGGCGGCTTGAGCCCCTTGGGTGGTGTGGGTAGTTCTGCCAGCAACGCCAACAACACCTATGAGCCCGAAGTGATGTGGGTGTACGAACTGGGCGCCAAGACGACCTGGCTTGATGGGCGTCTGATGGTCAACGGCGCGGTGTATTACCAGGATTATTCGAAGAAGCAGGTTTCGATTAGCTTCATTAATCCCAACAGCACCCCGCCGGGCTTGCTTGCCACGCGTGTTGTCAACGCCGGTGCTGCCAGCGTGAAGGGCTTCGAGCTCGATGTCAGCGCCGCCCCAGTTGATAACGTTACGCTAACGGCCAGCTACACCTATAACGACGGCAAGTACGATACGTTCACCGATATCACCAGCACGGGTTCGACGATTGCGCGTGCCGCGGTGAACAACCCGGCGCAAGCGTGTACCCCAGTGCAGGTCACAGTCGCCCCAACGACGCCAGGGGGGCAGCCTACGACCGCAGTGCGTTGCCAGATCGATTACTCGGGCAACAGACTGGAAGGCGCGCCGAAGCATAGCTTGGTCATGGGCGGCGAAGTGCGCGGCGATCTGTCGGCCGAGCATAGCTGGTTCCTGGGCACGGACATCCGTTACCAGACCGAACGCTTCACCAGCTTCGAGAACAGCCTGAAGATGAACCTCTACTGGCTGGTCGATCTGCGGGCGGGCGTGCGCACCGACAGTTGGAGCATCACGGCCTACGCCAACAACCTCTTCAACGACGACACGTTGAAGGCCAGCGCTGTCTACATTCCGGATTGGAACTTAAGCTTCATCAGCCCGCGCACCTTCGGCGTGGTCAGCGGCGCCTCGGCGCTTCTGCCCGACAAGCGCCTGATCGGCGTGCGCGCTAGCATGAACTTCTAAGCCTTTAAGGCCCCGGCCGGCGTTCGTGGTGCACCCGCACCCCGGGTGCCGCGCCGGGGTTTTTTATTTTATACTTTGTCTGCTTCCATCCTCCGCGGCCCGGGGAGGCCCAGCCATGAAATCCACATCCATCTCTCAGTTCGTCG
>JAEUKM010000167.1 GCA_016793085.1 Rhodospirillaceae bacterium | reverse complement strand
GATGGCCAGCACGCCGGCGACGAAGCTGCCGACAATGACGTAATTGATCCGACTATCCTGCATACCCCTGGTCCCCCACCGCGCCTGGCCTGCACCCCGCAGACCCGCGCGAATTTACGTCGTGTGCCGCGTTATTCCCCGCCCGGTTACTTCCCTGCGCCGGTCAGCCGCCGCAGATATTCGTCGGGATCTAATATTTCCGCCTCGGTGCGGCGATTCAACAGGTTTTGGATGCGTTCGTTCTTGGAGTTGCGGACTTCATCCACCGTACCGATCGTCAGAATGTGCCCCTTGTCGAGCACGCAAATCCGGTCGGCGATCTTAAAGGCGCTTTCCAGTTCGTGCGTCACCACCACGATCGACATGCCCATGGCTTCGCGCAAAGACAGGATCAGATCGTCGATGGCCGAGGACACGACCGGGTCCAGGCCCGCCGAAGGCTCGTCGCAAAACAGGATGCGCGGGTCCATGACGATAGCCCTTGCAAGGGCCGCGCGCTTGATCATTCCGCCCGAAAGTTCCGCCGGCATCAGGGCCTCGAAGCCCGCAAGGCTGACGACCTGCATTTTCATGCGCGCCATGATCTGCATGGTGCTTTTATCAAGCCGCGTGTGTTCGCGCAGCGGCAGCATGATGTTCTCAAGCACGTTCAAGGAGCTGAACAGCGCCCCGCCCTGGAACGCCACGCCGGTTTTCTGGCGCAGCTTGGTGCGCTCAACATCGGTGATGGCGTTTAAATCTTGTCCCAGGATGCGCACCGAACCCGAGGTGGGCCTGAGCAGACCCAGAAGCGCGTTCAACAGCGTGCTTTTTCCCGAGCCCGAGCCTCCCATGATCACCATGATCTCGCCCTGGCGGATGTCGAGATTGATGCTGTGCAGAATTTCGCGCGGGCCGTAGTGCGTAACAAGTTCGCGCACCTCGATGACCGCAGGTGTCGCCACCACTTCGGCGTCGGCGGGCATGCGGTTGAGGGCGGCCTGGGTCATGGGTGCGTTCTCATGACCGTGTGGCGATGAAAGCAAAGATCATGTCGGTGACGATGATCGCGCAGATGGAGATGACGACCGAGCGCGTCGTCATTTTGCCCACTCCCTCGGCGCCGCCGCTGACCAGCGTGCCGTTGATGACGCCGACCAGGGTGATAAGGATGCCGAACAACACGCTTTTGCCCAGGCCATGCCAGACGTCGCCGATTTTCACGATCTCGGTGAGGCGTTCAATATAGGCGGCTGCACTCATGCCGAGGTCGATGCCGATGTACCAGCCCGCGCCCGTCAGCATGACGATGCTGGACCAGAAGGTCAGCGCGGGCACCATCACCACCATGGCGATGAGCGCCGGGGCCACGATGAAGCGCACCGGGTTGATGCCCATGACCGACAGCGCGTCGATTTCCTGGCTGATGCGCATGGTGCCGATGCGCGCGGCCAGGGACGAACCGGTGCGCCCGGCCACCAAAATGCCGGTGATCAGCGGGCCGAACTCGCGCACCACCGACATGCCGATGCCCAGCACCACCTGCTCCTCGGCGCCGAAGACGCGCAAGGAATAGATGCCCTGAATCGCCAGCATGATGCCGATGGTGAGCGACATGAGCGTGATGATAGGCACCGCGCGGATGCCCACTTCCATGCAGCGCTCGAACGTCGCGTGAATGCGCACGGGTTGCGAGCGGCGGTGCCCAATGATGATCCAGTAGATGCTTTGGGCGAAGAGCACCGCCCCCAGGCCGAACTCGGCGATACCGGCGGCGGCGGAACGTCCCATTCGCTCCATATGATCGCCGACGCGGGCCAGCACGGGGCTATCCTTGCGCGGCGGCAGCCGCGTTTACATCGGCGTGAATAGTGAAAACTTTGTCGAGGCGGGCGAGGCTGAGGACGCGCATGGCGGCGGGCGACACGCTGGCGAGCGCAAAGTAGGCGGCGCGCTTGCGCGAGACCTGAAAGGCCTCCACCAGGCTCGCCACGCCCGAGGAGTCGATGTAGGACACCGCCCCCAGATCGACCACCAGACGCTTGTGCTTATCCAGGCATTCCAGAAGCTGCTGGCGCACGGCCGGCGAGGACTGCAAGTCCACATCCCCCGTCAGCGCCACGACCGTGGTGCCGTTGATGTCTTTTACCTCAAACGTCATCTCATCCCTCTCAAGCCCCGCTAGCAGTCTACCTTGGGGGGCAACCGTTTGGTCAATTTAAATAAATTGCCGACCCCCGGCGGGGGCGGCAGGAATCGCGCATCGTCCGTGACAGATTTGATCAGATGGACCCCCAGGCCCCCAGGCCGGACATCGTTAATATCCCGGGATTTGATCTTGCCGGGGTCGACCGGCGGGGCGAAATCCATCAGGAAAACGGACAGAGAGTCCCCGTCGCGCACGAAATCCGCCACGATATCGCCCGCCCCTTCGACGCCGCCGTAGGCGTGCCGGATGATGTTCTGGCAGGCCTCGTCTACGGCCATCACCAGGTCCAGGGTCCAGGCCTCGTCGCAACTGCAGAAAGATGCCGCCTGGGTGACCGCGTTACGGATCAGTTTCAGCCGGTCGGCCTGGCCGGGCACCCGCACGCGCAGGATGACGCCCGTGGTGCTGTCGAACGGCACGCCGGGGGGCTTGGGCGGATCGGTCCGGACCCCGTTGTCCTCGACCACGATCAGGGTCAGATCGTCGCGCAAGGGTTTTCCCGGCAGCTTCACGGCCCCGGCGATATGTTTCAGCCTCAGGTCGGGCGATTCTTCGGCATGGTCGCGAATGAGCGCGCGCACGCCGTCCAGGCCCAGCATGCCGCCGCCGAAGGTGGTGGCTTCCGTCAATCCATCCGTGAACACATAAAGCGAGCCGCCTTTAAGATCGACGTCGATGACGGGAAAACCATCGGGCCCGGCGATCCCGGTCGCGATACCCAAGGGCGGCGCATCGGCCGGGATAGACATGAACGATTCACGCATGATGTCGAACAGCAGCGGCGGCTCGTGCCCTGCGTTGGTCAGCCGCACAATGCCTGAAGTAGGGTCGAACAGTCCGCCCACCATCGTCACGAACATGCCGTGCGAGTTGGTCTCGCAGAGTTCGTTGTTGATGGCGTTGAGTAGCTGGCCGGGGTGCTCGGCACTTTTAGCCAGGCATCGGAACAGGCTGGAGGTCTTGGCCATCAGCAGTGCGGCATTCATGCCCTTGCCCGAGACGTCAGCGATGTTGAACCAGATCCGCCCATCGGGGCGCTGCAGGATGTCGTAGAAATCGCCCGACACCGCGCGCGCGGGCACGTTGATGCCGTGGATGGGAAATTCCTTAGGCGACGCCTGTGGCAACAGGTCGCGCTGAATTTCGGCAGCCAGTTCCAGTTCGTGGCGTTCGCGCTCCTGCTCCACCAGCTTGTCGGTCAGCCGCAGATTGTGGATGGCCAGTGCGGCAGCACGCGAGAGCGTATGCAGCAGTGCCAGATCGCTTTCCGAGAACAGATTGTCGCCGATATTCTTGTTAATGACCTCGATGGCGCCTAACCGTTCGCGGCCGACGCTTAAAGGAGCCACCAGGATCGACTTGGTGACGAAGCCGGTCTTGGCGTCCACCACCGCGCCGAAGTCGGCGTCTTTGCGCACGTCGCGCACGATGCGCGCCTCCTGGCTCTGCACGCAGCGCCCGACGATGCCCGCCGTGGACGGCAGTCTCAGGCCGGTGATGTCGACGGGGCCGTAGCAGGCCGTGCAAACCAGGGCCTGGCCCTGGTCGTCGAGCATGAAGAACGAGGAAGCCTCGGCGCCGACATATTTCGCCACCCGCTCCAGGGCCGACTTCGCCACCGCATCGAAGCTGTGGGACGCCGAGAATACTAAAGTCATATCGGCAATGAGGCTTAAATGGTCCTTCACCTCCGCCGCGCTTAAAGGCGGCGGCGTGATCGTCTCCACGGCAGGGGCGGTTGCAAGGGCCATGGCCCGACTATGCCGATTTTGGGCAGCGCGGTAAATTATTATGGCCCCTGAACGGCTTGCTTCTGGGTCAGCAATGCCCGGAACACATCAAGATACTGTGTGCGCACGGCGGATTCGGAGTATTCGGCGCTGACCTTGCGCGCGCCTCCCGCGATCAGGGTGGCCGCCAGATCTTTCTCGTTCAGAACGCGATCAATGGCCGCGCCGAGCCCCTGATGATCGTCAAGCGCCGTCAGCAGCCCATCCTCGCCGTGTGCAATCAGCGCGCCCGGGCCTTCGCTGGCGCTTGCGATCACCGGCGCGCCATGCACCCAAGCGTTGACCACCACGTTGCCGAAGGGCTCGTGCCGCGAGGGCACCAGCACCGCATCCGCGGCACGCAGTAAGGCCGCACGGTCGTTGCGCCAGCCTAAGAACTTCACGCGCGCCTCCACGCGTTCATCATGCGCCAGCGCCTCAAGACTTGTGCGCAAGGCCCCCTCGCCCGCGATCCACAACACCGCGCCCGGAACCGCTTTCAGCGCGCGGATGGCCACATCGATGCCTTTCACCACTTCCAGCCGCGCCAGGATCAGCAGGATTCTCGCGCCAGCAGGCGTATCAAAACTGGTGCGGCTTAGAGCCGGTTCGATGCCGGCGGGGCAGAAGTTGGGAATATAGAAGGCTTTGGCTGCGGGCCATCCTTCGCGTACCACGTAATCGCGGATGTCGCGCGTATTGCACACCAGCGCGTCGCATTTGCGGTAATACTTCAGGCTGTAATAGCCGCCGAGCCGCCCGACGTTGACATGGGCCCCGCGTGGGAGAGCCATGCAGGCGCGGTTCATCCAGCCCAGGACGACATCGGGCCGGAACTGGGCCGCGATACTTCTCAGGCGCAAGGGCGTGTACAGATCGATCGCACTGCCAAAAGGCAGTGTCGTTATCGGCAGACCCGCGCCGCCCAGCTTGGCGATGCGCTCGGGCGCGGGCCGGGTGACGATGTGCTGGTTTACGCCCGCCTGGGCAAAGGACAGCGCCAGATCCTCGAAAAACGTCTCGGCGCCGCCATGGACGCCGCCAGCCATGGTTTGAAGGATTTTCACGTGTAATATCTTGGGATTGATTGCGCCTTGCCAGGACCCCGAGTGTAGCTTACGCAGCCCCCATGGCCAACGTCGACCCTGCCACACAATCGGGCGCACAACCTGCCGCAGCGGCGGCACCCGAGGCGTCTGGCGCCAAGCCGCGCCCGCCCGTGAAGCTGCGCCACTATCTGGAAGCGGGGCTGGCTTACATTTTCATGACGTTTCTGAAATTGCTGAGCTGGCCCTTGGCTTCAAACGTGGGCGGCTGGCTCGGCCGCACGCTGGGCCCGCTGACGAAACCGTGGCGGATTGCCACACGCAATATATCCCGCGCCCTGCCCGAGTTGCCCGAAAAAGACCGCCAGGATGCCGTGCGCGCGGCCTTCGACAACTTCGGGCGCGTCATGGCCGAGTACGCGCAGTTGCCAAAATTATGGGGCAGCCGCTGGGACGGCCTGATCGACGTGCAGGGCCAGGCGGGCCTGCAATGGGCGGTCGCGAACAAACCGGTCATCGTCTTCACCGCGCACATCGGCAACTGGGAGCTTATTCCCATGGTGCTGGCCAATCACGGCAAGCCCGCCATGCTGGTGTACCGCGCGCCCAACAATCCGCTGGTGGACGACATGATCCTGAACATCCGCACCACCTATGCGGCAGGCATGGCGCCGAAGGGGGCCGATGGCCTGCGCGCCATCGTTCAACATATCCAGGACGGCGGCACGGTGTTCATGGTGGTGGACCAGAAGACCAACACCGGCCCCGAGATTCCTTTCTTCGGGCGCGGCGCCCGCACCGGCAAGGCCATCGCGCGCATCGCCATGAAGTACGGCTGCAAGCTGATCCCGGTGCGCAGCGAGCGCATAGGCGGTTCGCGGTTCCGCATTACCTTCGATGGCCCCTGGAGTGTCGAAGGCAACGCCGGCGACGAGGGCCACATCCGCCAGACGCTGACCAAGCTGAACGCCAAGATCGAGGAGTGGGTGCGCGCTACGCCGGGCCAGTGGATGTGGATGCATAAGCGCTGGCCCGATTGAGCGCTGGACACATTGAGATGGGCCTGACGGTTTCAGCACAACCCCGCCCCTGCCCGCTGTGCGCGGGCAATGCGCACGATGTTGTCGGCACGCACGACCGCAACGGCGAGCCCTTGCGCACCGTCATGTGCAGCACTTGCGGGCATGTGTTCACCAACCCCGCGCCCACGGCCGAAGAGTTGAGCGCCTACTACGGCACCAAGTACCGCGCCGAATACAAAGGCGTGCTGACACCCAAGCGCAAACACATTCTGCGCGCCGGTTATCGTGCATTGGAGCGTCTTGAGCGCCTGGCCCCTTTCGCTGCACCTCCATCCGTTGTGCTGGACATAGGTGCAGGCGGCGGCGAGTTCGCCTACCTGCTCGCCAGCCGTGGATATAACGTCAGCGGCATCGAGCCCAATGCCGGTTATGCCGGATATGCCCGCGACACATATGGGCTCGACATCCAGGCCACGACCCTGGAACAGGCGCGCGTGGAGCCGGGCGCGTTCGATGTCATCACCCTGCATCATGTGTTCGAACACTTGCTGGACGTGCGCGCAGGGCTTTCGCTATTTCACGGCTGGCTGAAGCCGGGCGGCGTGCTGGTGATCGAAGTGCCCAACGTCATGTCGTGGTTCCATGCTCCGCGCCGCCGCTTCCATGCCGCGCATCTTCACAGCTTCAACGCGCACGGACTGGAGGATGTGCTGATGGCGGAGGGTTTTAGCATCGAAAGCACCCTCATCACGCCGGGGCCCATGCATGTGAACATCGTGGCGCGCAAACAAAATGCAGCAGCGCCATCCGCGTTCCGCAATGCCGCGCCCGAAGTCATGGCGCATTTCAAGCGCCATACCGCGCTGACGCACTTTATATCGGGCATGGCCCTATCGCGCCTGTGGGGCAATGCTTTGCGCCCCTGGCGCGAGGCGCGGGCTCTCGCCCGTTTGGGTGAACCGCAAACAGGCCGCGAGATTCTTGACCGGCTTTATCAGCCGCAGCCCGCTGCATAACGGCTTCGCAACCGGCCCGGTTAGCGCTTATGCTGCGCCCGGGGGATGGGAGCAGATTTCATGTCATTGCGTTTTTCACGCCGCGCGGCGCTCGCCGCCTCGGCCGCTGCCGCGATGTCGCGGCCCGCGCGCGCGGCCCGCACTGCTGATCCGGATGTACTGGTGATCGGCGCGGGCCTGTCGGGCCTGCACGCGGCACAATTGCTGGAAGAAGCGGGATTGCGGGTGAAGGTGATCGAGGCGAGCGCCCGCCTGGGCGGCCGCGTGCGGACGCTGATGGATAAACCGCACACACCCGAAAGCGGCGGCTCGGAAGTGGGCCCCATGTATGCCCGTGTGCTCGACCAGATCCAGCGCTTCGGTCTTGAGACGCGTGCCTGGCAGGCCGAGAAGCTGGAGTTCGCGCTGAATGTCGGCGGCGCATTGATGAGCCCGAAGGATTGGCCCAATGCGCCCCAGAACAAACTGAGCGGCGCACTTCGCAACCTTCCGCCCATGGCGCTGGCTTCGGCGTTTGTGCCCAAAGACAGCGGCTTGGCCGAACTGGACAGTTGGCTGGAAGAAGCCAGCACCCTGCCCGATCCGTCGCTGTACGAGCTTTACACCACCAAGGGCGCCGACGAAGCGGCAGTGGGTTTGCTGGCCCGCCTGGCCCAGGCCGATGATTTGAAAAACGAATCATCGCTGTGGGGGCGGCGGTCGCAGAAACTTCTGGAATGGAGCCGCGGGCGCGGACCCTTCAATCATGTGGTCGGCGGCATGAGCCGCGTGCCCATGGCCATGGCCGCCTCGCTGAAGGGCGACATTATTCTGAACTCAGCAGTCGAGCGCATCACGGCCGACAAAAACAGCGCCCGCGTGAAGTGTACGAACGGACGCAGCTTCAAGGCAAAGTACGTGTTGTGCACCGTTCCGGCCTCGGTTTTGCGCGGCATAGCGATCGAGCCGGGGTTGCCGGCGCTTCAGGCCGAAGCAGTGGCCTCCATTCCCTACGGTCAGGCCACCAGCGTGTTCTTCGAGATCAAAGATAAATTCTGGGAGGCCGACGGCTTGGGCTCTTCGTTATGGACCGACGGCGCGGCGGGCCGTGCCTACAACTGGTTCATCCCCGGCGGCAACTACATCTGGATGTATCTGGCGGGCCGCACCAACATCCCCTTGCGGGCCGCTACGGATGCCGATGTTATCGCCTACGCCACGGCCGAACTGCACAAGGCCCGGCCCAGCACCAAAGATAAAGTGAAACCCATCGCCGCCATGAACTGGTCGGCCAATCCCTGGTCGCGCGGCACATTCGCTTATCGCGCGCCGGGCCAGATCGCCAAGTACGGCAACATCGCCGCCGCGTCGCACGGTAACGTTCACTTCGCCGGTGAGCATACCGCTGTGCTGCAAAGCGGGCTTGAGGGCGCCATGGAATCAGGCGAACGGGCCGCGCTGGAGATTCTGGGCCGTGTTTGATTTTCGACAAAGTTTAACGCCGTGGTTAAAGAGTATGCCCGGCGGGCGTATACAGAAACACCGCAATAGCTTATCTTTCAGCATCCATTGGTCGAATGAGACCTCCGACCAGGAGGCGAGGACTTCATGAACAAATTGCCGGCTGAGACATTAGGGGACGGCACGAAACTTCCGCGCTACTACCAAGTTTACCTGACCATCCGCGATTGGATTTACAACGGTAATTATAACCGTGGCGCGCAACTGCCGACGGAAACCGAACTGTGTGAAACGTTCGGCGTCTCGCGTATTACCGTGCGCAAGGCCGTGGACCTTCTGGCCGAGGACAAGCTGATCTCGCGCGAACAGGGGCGCGGCACGTTCGTCACCGGGGCCACCAGCGCCACCCCGCCGCCGCTGACCGGCGACATGGACCAGTTGCTCAAGCGCCTGGACGCCATGGCCAAGCGCTCGGAACTGAAAGAGATCAAATTCGAAACAGCCGTAGCCGACGACGAAACGCGTTCGGACCTCAACCTGCCGCAGGGTGCTACGGTACAAAAAATCTCGCTGGTGCGCCTGCTGCGCGGCCGGCGCGTGGGCCACACGGCCACCTACATTCCCACGGACCTGAACATCAGCATCAAAGAGGATGATCTCGCCACGCTGTCGGTGTTCTCGATCCTCGAAGCCAAG
>JAEUKM010000158.1 GCA_016793085.1 Rhodospirillaceae bacterium | reverse complement strand
TGCGTGCTTTACGACATCGGCAACCGCCTCGATCCATTCCCAGTCCGTATGGGCGCCGAAGCCGTAATTAAAGCTTGACCCATTGAGTCCATCGCCATGAGCAACCTCGATGGCATCGACTTTCGCATCGTCCAGCGCCTGGGCAATTGCCCGCACATGCTCGATTCCATACTGATGGCGAATCGCGTGCATACCATCGCGCAATGTTACGTCTTGTATATATAACTTATCCTTGGTTGGATCGAACGGCATCAGACGCGTCCTACGGAAACTTTACGTTGCGCGATCTCTTCTGCCGTTCGCATCGCAGCAGATGTCATGATGTCCAGATTACCCGCGTAGGCCGGCAGATAGTGCGCCGCCCCCTCCACTTCCAAAAAAATGCTAGATTTAAGGCCTTGGAAATCGCCGATGCTGGGAATATGTACGGGCCGGTTTGATCCGAAACGCTCGAATTGAACTTTTTGCTTCAGCCGATAACCAGGCACATAGGCTTGAACCTTGGAAACCATGTCGGACACGGCTTGCTCAATTCGCTTCTCTTCTGCGCCCGTCGAGAGCGTGAACACAGTATTGCGCATCATCATCGGCGGCTCAGCAGGGTTTAAGATGATGATAGCTTTCCCCTTCTTGGCGCCGCCCACCTCTTCGATCCCGCGCGACGTCGTTTCAGTAAACTCATCAATATTGGCCCGTGTCCCCGGGCCTGCACTTTTGGAGGCGATGGAGGCCACGATCTCGGCATAGTGCACGGCAGCGACCGATGAAACAGCCGCGACAATCGGAATTGTCGCCTGCCCACCGCAGGTTACCATATTGACGTTCGGCGCATTGAGGTGCGCCTTGCCGTTGACGACGGGAATCACGTACGGGCCAATTGCCGCTGGAGTTAAGTCGATGATCGTCTTACCGGCTGCAGCACAGACAGCACTATGTCTTTGGTGCGCTGCCGCCGAGGTCGCATCAAATACGAGTGCGATATCCCGCCACTGCGGCATTGACGCGAGCCCGTTGATACCCTCGGCAGTCGTTGCGATTTGAAGCCGTTCAGCGCGCTTGAGGCCATCAGATTCCGGGTCGACGCCGACGAGAACCGCCATCTCTAACACGTCGGAGTGTCGCATGATCTTGATCATCAGATCGGTTCCGATATTTCCCGATCCAATGATTGCAACCTTGATTTTCTGACGGCGATTCACTGACTGACATCCCTCATGCCCAATTACTCGCTCGCGAAGCGCTTGGGCTCGTCGCATACGGCGTCCGCCGGTATCAACTAGTATATATATAATATATTTAACGTCGCTTGCACATGTGTCAAGCGTACATTTTTCAAAACTGCCGTCTTGACTGGTCGCGCGCGTCTATAATAAGCGCCTGTTTCGCCAGTTTTTTACGAGGCGCACAAAAATCACACACATAATTGTGATATATTATTGTGATATAGGGGAATACGTCCTACTAGACCTAGATAACTTCATTCGCAGGCGAAGAGAGTATTAGTCGATGTCAGAGCAGACTTTTTCGACCAAAACCGAGCAGGCCTATTGGGTTCTGCGTAAGGCCATTGTGACCGGAGAGTTCGGTGACTGGGCGCCATTGGATGAAGTCGAATTGATGTCGCAGATTGACGCTGGCCGAACTCCCATTCGTGAAGCGATCAAGAGGCTGGCGAGCGAGGAATTCGTAGTGTGGCACCCTCACCGTACGCCACATGTTCGCACCACCAGTGCCGATGACTTAGCTGCCCTTTATGAGGCGCGGCAGACATTCGAAGTCACCGCTGTGCGCTTGGCTGCCCAGCGCGCCACACCGGCAGATATTGAGCTTATGGAGAAGCCTGCCGATCAGCTCGACAAGGCCATTGCCGATAAGAAACTTTATGAGGTTGCCGAGTTCGATTACGACTTCCATCTCGCCGTCGCAAAGGCGAGCCATAACAGATTCCTGGTAGAAGCGATCAGCCATCTCAATCTTGGGTCTCTTCGTTTGTGGTATCGCTCGTACGTGCGCATCGGCACAACAAGCATTAACGACCACCACCGTGAAACCCTAGAAGCGATCCGCAGGCGCGATGTCGATCTGGCCATGTCTATAACGCAGGCGCACATCGAATTCTCTCATGAGCGCCAGCTTCGCCTTTTCGGCCTATCAGCCGGGCTTAACAGCCCAGCCGAGAGCACTTCGTCAACGCGCAAGCCGGCGCGGGACATACCCCGCTTGCGGCCACGAAAAGTCGCGCGATCCTAAGGCCCAGAGTCTCCTCGTCTCCGCACTTCGACCGAAGCGCGACACTGCGAGGTGTCGCTTCCAGAGTGTTTGTTTCGTTGAACGCCGCACGCACCGGCTTTGAGCCATCGGTGCGCTTATAGCAGTGCGCCGGAGCATCGCTTTCACGCCCGCCCTGCTGCCGCGATAAGTTAGTGCAGCCATCGCGCGTGTTGACGCCTCTAGTCTGAAATCATATATTAACTATATATTATAAGATTGAAAAAGGATGGAGGCGCATGGTGCCGTCTGCGAAAAATGGGCCATCACGGCAAGCGATCGAGCCGGTCGATGATTTTCTTCGCTCGGTGGCGCCTGCCCTTGATCGCGGCGGCCTTCCCGCACGGGTTTTCAACGACACTAATATCCACGCATTAGAGTTAGACCGCGTATTTGCACGGAATTGGGTATTCGTCGGCCACGAGACCGAAATTCCATCTCCGGGAGACTTTGCACTTCGTCACATCGGCGAAGATCAGTTCATTCTGGTTCGCGATGACAGCGGCACGCTCCGCGTTCTTCTCAACAATTGCTCTCATCGCGGCAGTCCGGTTTGCCGGGCAGAACGCGGGAATACCACCCATTTCCGGTGCCCTTATCACTCTTGGGTCTACAAAAATTCCGGTGAGTGGAGCGGCGCGCCGCTGAAAAAGCGCGCCTATCAGACTTTAGACGCTAAACAATGGGGCCTTCAGGCTGCACCACGCGTTGAGACGGTTCATGGGCTGATTTTCGCCTCCCTTAATCCTGATGTGCCAAACCTGAACGACTACCTCGGCGGCATGCGTTGGTATCTGGATGCGATTTTCGGCTTGAACGAAGCGGGGATGACCGTCATCGGCGAGCCTCAACGTTGGAAGGTGCGTGCCAACTGGAAGTCGGCGGCGGAAAACTTCATGGCCGACGCCTACCATGTACCGGCCTTGCATCGTTCAGGACAAGACGTCGGTGTTTTCCCGGAGATCGATTCTGCCGGCGGCGCTGGAACCTCGCGCCATCTGTACTTCGACGAGGGCCATGGCATGATCCTTAACCGCGGTTTCTTGCCTGCGCCGATGTGGCACAAGACCGGTTTCCCGGCCGAAGTCGCCACGACCTTCCAGCTCGATCGCCTCAAGCCCGACCAGCGCGACTTCGTAGAGAGCCACGCGCTGACGGCCGGCACGATCTACCCGAACCTCGGGCTGGTCCGCGTGCCCGCCTCGCCGCACCCCGGCGCTTTGCCCGTCGTCTTCACATATCTGCGAATGTGGCAGCCTTGTGGGCCCGACACCATCATTAACTGGAACTGGACTCTCGGCTGGAAGACGGCCTCGGAGAAGTTCAACGAGGACGCCTATATTGCCGCCCTGGCGATGCACGGCCCCGGCGGCATCTTTGAACAAGACGACTCAGTGGTATGGACTGGCGCCCCGCAAGCTGGAAAGTCAGCTTTCGCACGTAAGCGTCGCATGAACTTCAACTACCAGCTCGGCACTGAAGGCATGAGCGAATACGAGATCGATAGCACCTGGAAGTGGCCCGGGCATGCCACTACCACGGTGATGGGCGAAGCTCCGCAGCGCGCATTCTATCGCCGCTGGCTTCAAGACGTGACAACGCCCTGAAAACACACGGCCCAGAACGGAGAGAGTACAGGCAATGAGTGCGCAAACAGTGGGGGATCGCAAGCTCCTGCCGCCCTCCGTATCTTTGGACATTAAGGCCCAATGCATGGAGTTCCTGCATCAGGAAGCCGAGTATCTCGATGAGCGCAGCTTCCGTGAGTGGCTGATGATGCTGGCCGAGGATGTCCGCTATGAAGTCCCGATTCGCATCACGCGCGCCATGGGTACGCGTGAGCAAGATTTCGCGAACACCGGATATCATATGAAGGACAACTTCAAGACATTGTCCATGCGTGTAGAGCGGCTTTATAGCGAACACGCCTATGCAGAAGACCCGCCGTCCCGCACAACTCGCCTGATCACGAATGTACGCGTTCGGCCGCTTACCGCTTCGCCCGAAGAGTACTCCGTAAAGAGCAATTTTGCTTGCTACCGCGCGCAAGGCGAAGGAACGGATTTCGACTTGCTAATGGGAGAGCGACGTGACGTTCTTCGCAGTACCGGCGGTGAGCTCAAACTTGCTTCGCGATGCGTACTACTCGTACACACCACGTTGCCGACAGCTAACCTAGGCCTGTTTTTGTAGCAGCGTGCTGCACGTCAAAGCTTGCAGCCAACTTGCGACCGGGAAATAGCCAGATGACCGTATTCAAAGATTTACGCGATTATTTGGATGAGTTGCGGGCAAAGCTCGGTGACGACGCCATCCAGACTGTCTCGGGCGCCAGTCGGGATCTTGAGATCGGCTGTCTCAGCGAGTTAAATGCCGAACGCGAAGGGCCCGCACTCCTGTTTGACGATATTCCCGGCTTTCCTCGCGGCTTCCGCGTTCTTACGAACTACATGGGAACAGCAGCGTCGTGCGCCGTGGCGCTGGGTCTGGCGCCAAACATCAGCAAGCTTGAGATCGTCCGGACATGGAAGGACCGTAGCAATCGCCTGGATCCGGTGCCCTATGTCGATGTCGGCAAGGGCGCCATTACAGAAAATATCTTGGAGGGCGATGACCTCGACCTTCGCATTTTCCCGGCACCCCAATGGCACGAAGGCGACGGCGGCCATTATATCGGCACCGCGGACCTCGTCATCACGCGCGACCCGGACTCGGGATGGGTTAACGTAGGAACTTACCGCGCGTGCGTGCAGGGCAAGGACCGCCTTTCCTTGTGGATTCTCAACAATCATGGCCGGCAGATCGCAGCCAAATACTGGGCGCGCGGACAAGCGTGCCCGATTGCCGTGGTGGTGGGGTGTGAACCAACGCTGACGACAGCCGCCGCCATGTCACCTCCGGAAGGCGTGTGTGAATTCGACCTGGCCGGCGCCCTGCGCGGCAAACCTGTCGAAGTGCTTTATCCACCTGGGAGTCTCCTCCCGGTTCCAGCGTATGCGGAGATTGTCATCGAGGGCGAAATGCCGTCACCGTCGGAGGAGTCTGTCCTTGAAGGCCCCTTCGGCGAATGGACCGGGTACTACACGCATTCGGGCCAAGAAACAGTCGTGCGCGTGAAACGGATCATGCATCGGAACAACCCGATCATCCTTGGCGCGCCGCCGATGATCCCGACGATTACGCCGGGCGACCAGGCGGTGCCTCTATACGGCGCCTGCCAAGTGTGGCGGCATCTGGATAAGTCCGGGGTCGAGAACGTGCGCGGCGTTTGGGCTTACGGCCGTCTCTTGATGTTCGTGATCGCAGTCAAGCAGACCGCACCAGGCCAGGCACGCCGCGCACTCACAACTGCTGCAACGAGCACCCACACCGTGGGCGGCATGCAGCGCTATTACATCGTCGTCGATGACGACATCGATATTACCGACATTAACCACGTTCTGTGGGCGCTGTGCACGCGCGTCCGGCCGATCGAATCGATCGAGATACTGAATTCCTTGACCACGATCATCGACCCACGGATTGCGCCGGATCTTCGCGCGAAGGGTGACCTTTCGATGGGTAAGGTTCTTATCGACGCTTGCAAGCCTTTCGACTGGATCGACAAATATCCCGGCCAGAACCGATTTGAAGAGCCCTATCGCTCTGAGATCCGGGAACGCTGGAGTTCGCGTCTCCGCCTGTGACGGGTCAGGCCGCCGGAGCCCCATTGCCCGGCATCGCGCGTCGTGCGACCAGTTACAAGGTTTAACTCACCTTTTCCTTCATCGCTGCCGATCCGCTTTTGGCATGATCAGCAGGCTGATAGTGTTCGTGCTTGAACTCACTCAATTCGTTACACATGCTTTCCATGGTGCCCGGCCAACTTGACATGTCATGGCCGGATTCATCGAGGCAGTAATTCACGCACCCGCCAATAACGATCGGCGCGTGCGACAGAATTTCATCTGTTCTTCGTTTCCATTCAAGTTCGGGCTCTTCTCGAACTTCAAGAGCCTTGATAGCGTGCTGTTTCATATAGTCTAGAACAAGAAGCATATAATGTGCCACGAATTCGCCAGGCGCATACCCATTCCAAACCGCTCCGTTTGCACCACCCACCCAGAATAAGTTCGGGCAACCCGATATTGAGACTGACTTGTAGGCCTTCCGATGGCCGCGCTGGTACTCAGCGACCGTCACGCCGTCACGACGCTTGATTCTGCCGAGAATGTCACCACCCCAGTGGAATCCTGTCGCCATGACAACAGTATCGACCTGATACTCCTTTCCGCTCTGAGTGATAACGCTGTGCTCAGCAAGCTCTGTCACGCCTTCATCCACAAGCATGACGTTCGGTTTCTGAAGCGTCGGATAGAAGAGATCCGTGCGTGTCGGCCGCTTACACCCAAGTAAATAGCTCGGCGTCAGTTTTTCGCGCAGCTTAGGATCAGCGACCTGTTTTTCGCGGTGGGCGTTGATGATTGCCTCTCGTTCAGCGACCTGTTCCGGCGTCTCGGAATGGAATATGGCGTCGCGGGCAAGCTTCTCGAAAATCTTGATTTTTTCTGCCCGCTCGGCTTCGAGTATTTTAGGATTCGCGCGACGCCGTTCCATCTCTTCAGGAGTGTAGAACTCCCTATTGAGCGGCAGAAGATGCATTGGCGTGCGTTGAAAGACATAGACCTGTTTGGCAACCTTCTGCAGTTCCGGCACGATCTGCACGCCCGATGCCGAGGTGCCAAGCACGGCAATGGTATCTCCGTTGCCGGTATAGTCCTTGGGCCATGTCCCCGAATGAAAAATACGACCCTTGAATTTGTCGCGCCCGATCAAATTGGGGAATTTAAGTTGCTCAAGGAATCCCGTGGCGAGGATTAGAAACTGCGTATGATAGATCGCAGAGCTGGTCGTAACCTTCCAGCAGAGGTCTTCTTCAAGCCACTCAGCTGAAAGGAATTCGGTGTCGAAGTCGGCATGATCGTAGAGACTATATCGCTTGGCAACGCCACGCAGATACGCCGCCATTTCAGGTGCTGGCGGATGCGAGGATGTCCAGGAGTCCGACACCGCGTACGACAACTGATAAGCGGCAACATGCACATCTGTGATACAGCCCGGGTAGCGGCTTACGTGCCAAACGCCTCCAAAGTCGCTGTCTTTGGTGATGATCCGGAAATCATTCAGCCCCCTTTGTTTCAGAAAAACTGCAGGGGAAATGCCGTTCGCGCCGCTGCCCACAATCAGAAACGTCGTTCTCATCGCCTATGCCGCCCGCGCCATTTTCATATACTGTAAATATATTTAAATCATAGAATTGGAGTCAAGAGAAACTCTCGATCAGCAGCCCGCCGAACGCGCCTAATCTTAGCACCGATATGCCGTGTCTGGTTCGCGGCCGCAGGGGCGAACATCCCTCGCATTGGCCGCCCGGAAACGCCCGCTTATGCGGACGGCACAACGACATAGAGGTCGCCGTTTTCGATGCGAACCTCGTAAGTGGGCAACGGCTTTGTTGCCGGCGGCGCCGTCACGGCGCCGGTTTTGACGTTGAACTTGGCGCAGTGCCATCCGCACTCGATCTCATCACCGTCGAGATACCCCTCATCGCAGAGCGAAGAAGTCTCATGCGTGCAGTAGTCGCTGGTGGCGTAGAAAGCGCCACCGATATTGTATACGGCGATTGGAAGCTTCGTCGGCGCACGTCTCATTGTACCGGGTGCCAGTTCCGCAGTGGAACAGACACGAACAATTTCCGTCATCGTTCTTACTCCCGGTCGCGTGGGGAAGCCGGTCCGCCCGCCGAATACTCCGTTCCCGGAACCTTGTGCCCCCAGAAGGCCGTTGCATTGTAGGTGGTTACGCTCCATGTCGCTTCATCGATGCGACGGCCGCCCCAGCCATACTCGGTTTGTGACCCAGACGGGTTCTCGCAGTAAAAAGATAGCATCAGATCATTAGTGTGCCGACCGAGGGTTTCCGTCACGCGTCCAACACCTGAATGCGTGACATCAAGGGCTCGGCCAACCGCGTCTAAGTCGGAAACCTCGAGCATAAAATGGCCGAGCTGCGCTGGAGCTCCCCGCGCCTGCACGAACGCCAGGCTGTGGTGCCGCGGATTCACGCGGGTGAAATGCACCTTATTCTGGCCGAACTCAATAAAGTCGCTGAGGCGGAAACCGAGCAGATCCATGTAGAATCGCCTGGTCTCTGCCGCATCCTTCACGGTCATGAGGATGTGCCCCATTCCCATGTCGCCGGTCACGAAATTCACCCCCAGCGGCGAAATGAACGGCTTCACGTCGA
>JAEUKM010000148.1 GCA_016793085.1 Rhodospirillaceae bacterium | reverse complement strand
TGTCGGCCACAACGCTGTGGCCCAGGCGCAGGTTGTCTTCGGCGAAGGCGTAGGCGACGCGGTACCCAAGGGCTTTGAGTTCAAAATCCTTGCCGAGCGAGGAGCGCAGCGCGTGCTCGGCGGTGTCCACGCGCACGTGCGAGGCGTTCAGCGCCTTGCACGCCCGCATGGCAAGCGTGGTTTTGCCTGTTCCGGGCCAGCCGCCCAGAATGACGAGTTTGGGTTTCGGCGGAGCGGGGGCGGCGCCCTTGGTGGGGCGCTTGGTCTTGGCGGTGGGCGCTTTGGCTTTGGTCGCGACCGGCCGGGCCGCCCGAACGACTGTTGGTCTACGCGCCACCATGCTGCACCCCTTTCGACTCTGGCCCGAGGCCCGATCATATACCCGCTGCGGGGTAAGCGCCCGTCAGAATCGACGGTTTCGGCGTGCTGATTTTTTAGCCCTTCGGCCGGGGCGCAGCCGCTGCAATTCCTACGTAGTGTACAGCGTGATCGGCAGCAGGGCGAACCGGTAGCCGAAAAATATCCACATGGCCGCCGTGACCAGCAGCAAAGCTTGGATCAGACGCGGGATGCCCTTGGCGTCATAGGCGGGGCCGATGGCAGCGTACAGATAGACGCCGCACGCGGTCAGCAGCATCACCGACATGATGTCGTCGTTGCGTTGCGACAGCACCCCGGTGCCGCCGAACAGAAGCCGGTCGATCAACACCCCCACCAGGGGTACGCACAGCAACAGCAGCAGGAACGCATAGAAGTGCAGCGAGAACACCACGTGCGCCGCCAGCGGCTTATGCCTGCGCCAGAAAACGATCAGGGGGGCCAGCGCGAAGGGCAGCACCATCAGGCCGATCAGCGATTTTGCGTTCACTGCGACGGCATGGTCGAACACGGGCGCGTATTCGGCGAAGGTGCGGCCCGTCTCGGCCAGGCGCGCATCCACCAGGTCCTGCCCGAACTCGCTCCACAACTGGCCCTTCAGCCGGAACGCTAGGTCGGATGAAAACACCTTCATGGCGGTGAAGGACTGCACGGCGAAGAACAGCACGTTCGCCACCAGGAACAGCTGGATCGCGCCAATGTAGGGTTTACGCACGCCCTGCATGAAGGCCAGGGTCAGGTGGCCGGGCCGGAAGGCGACCGCGCGCACGGTGCGCAGAAGTTTGCTGTCGATGTTGCTGAAAACCTCAATCACGGTTTTGAGTAAACCGCGCAAGGTCAGTTCTTCGGGTTTCAGCGGGTGTTCGCCGCAGGTGGCGCAGAACGGTGTGCTGATATCCGCCCGGCACGTCGGGCAGGTCCAGGTGGAACGGCGCGCGCCGGAGGGGGTGCTGGACTGCATGGACGGCAGCCTAGCTTATTTTTCTTCCGCCCCGCAGGCCCCTTGAGTTTTGGGGAAGCGGAAAGGCGCGGGCAGCTATTTTTTGGCGGCGCCCGGCTTGGTGTGCGCGGCCAGCTTGAATGCGTAAACAAAGTCCGCCCCGGCTTTGACGCCGCTGGCGCCTTTGCTGCCCTGGCCCATGAAGAACTCGGCGATTTCGCCCGCCTGCAGCTCCGAGGGGGCTTGGCGGTACAGGCCGTAGTCGCCCTTCTTGAAGCCATGGGTTTTGAACAACTGGTCCTTGGGGTCGGCGGCGCTGCCGATGAACCACTCTTTATAATTGCCGCCATTCCGGCCGATGAACGACTGGATGTCGTCCATGATTTCAGATTTGTTTTTCATGGCTGTATTTTATCTGCCCGACCTTGCCCGGCACACCCTATCCGGAAGGTTATCCCACCCACATCCTACGCCTGGGCTGCGAGTCCCGTTGCAGGGCGTGGGCCGGCGTATCCGGAGCCCCCAGACGTGTGATTGCGCAAGCGCCACAGCCGCGCTAAAGACGCTTCTGGGGCAGGTTTGTAGGTACTTTAATAAAAGCCATGAGCACGCTGGTTCGTCCGTTCCGGGGCTTGCGCCCCACCCCTGAGGCTGCGCCGAACGTGGCGGCACCACCCTACGATGTGCTCAATTCGGCCGAGGCGAAAATCAAGGCCGCCGGCAAGCCCCACAGCTTTCTGCATATCTCGAAGCCCGAGATCGACCTGCCCGACGGCACCGATGTCTATGCGCCCGCCGTCTATCAAAAAGGCGCGGATAATTTCCAGGCGATGATCAAAAGCGGCGTGCTGATCCGCGATGATGCGCCCAGCTATTACGTCTACCGCATGCGCATGGGGGCACATACGCAGACCGGCCTGGCGTTTGTCGCCTCGGTCGCCGACTACGACACCAACCGCATCCGCAAGCACGAGTTCACGCGCCCCGACAAGGAAGACGACCGCGTGCGCCAGATCGAGGCCCTGAACGCCGAGACGGGCCCGGTGCTGCTGGCCTACCGCAAGCACATGGTGTTGCAGAACATTCTAATGGAATCCGCGCGCTCCGAGCCGTTGTACGAAGTGAAGGGCGAGCACGGCGTGGTGCACAGCGTGTGGCGCATCGCCGAGCCCGAGAAGATCGCGCGCATCACCGAAGCCTTTGACGGCATGGATGCGCTGTATATCGCCGACGGCCACCACCGTTCGGCGGCAGCCTCCCGTGTGGCGGCGGCGCGTCGCGGCAAATCTAAAAGCGACAGCGCCGAATACTTCCTGGCTGTGGCGTTCCCGCACGACCAGATGCGCATTTTCGACTACAACCGCGTCATCAAGGACCTGAACGGCCTGACGCCGGACGAGCTTTTGAAGAAAATCCGCACCAAGTTCATCGTCGCCGAGCACGACCAGCAGTACGCGCCGCTGTCGCCCACGCACTTCGGCATGTACCTGGGGCGCAAATGGTACGAACTGGTGATCCAGCCCGATCTGGTGCCGAGGAAAGACCCCGTGGGTCTGCTCGACGTCAGCCTGCTGCAAAACAATCTGATTAGCCCCATCCTCGGCATCGCCGACCCGCGCCGCGACAAGCGCATCGATTTCGTCGGCGGCATTCGCGGCTTAAGCGAACTGGAAGCGCGTGTGAATTCCGGCGAGATGGCGGTGGCCTTCGCGCTGCATGCCACGCGCATGGACCAGTTGATGGCGGTCGCCGATGCCGGCGAGGTGATGCCGCCCAAGTCCACCTGGTTCGAGCCGAAGCTCGCCGACGGGCTCCTCAGCCACGTTCTCGACTGACGCGCGATGACGTCCGGGGCGCCCAACGTCGTTGTTGTTGCGGGCCCGACCGCCAGCGGAAAATCGGCCCTCGCCATCTGCCTCGCCGAGGCGTTGAACGGCGTGGTCATCAACGCCGATGGCATTCAGTGCTACCGCGATCTGCCCATCCTCACCGCGCGGCCGAGTGACAGCGATGAGCGTCGCGTGCCGCATCGGCTGTATGGCTTCCTTGAGCCCACGGCGATTTTGTCGGCGACGGACTGGGCGGGCCGGGCTGCAACGGAAATCAAAACCGTCATCGCCGCCGGGCAGCGGCCCATTCTGGTGGGCGGCAACGGGTTTTATCTGAAAGCCTTGATGGAAGGGCTCTCCGATATCCCTCCTGTCCCCGACGATGTGCGCGCCGAAACGCGCCGCCTGCTGGAGGAGATCGGCGCCCCCGCGCTGCATGCTCGACTGGCCGAGCGCGACCCCGTCACCGCCGCGCGCCTGAAACCGGGCGACACCCAGCGCATCGGCCGGGCCTGGGAAGTGCTGGAGGCCACGGGCACCTCCATCAGCGCCTGGCAGGCCCAGCCCGCCAAGCCGCCGCTGGCCGCAAACTATGTCTCGCTCCTGGTGCAGCCCGAGCGCGAAGCCCTGTATCAGTCCTGCGATGCCCGCTTCCTGATGATGCTTGAGGCCGGCGCGTTGATTGAGGTAGTGGCCCTTGGCAAAACCGGCGTGCCGGTCGACGCCCCGGTCATGCGGGCGCTAGGGGCCACCGAACTGGCGGCCGTGGCGGCGGGAAAGCTTGAATTGGCCGCGGCTGTAAGCCTCGCCCAGGCCGCCACCCGGCAGTACGCCAAGCGCCAGACCACCTGGTTTCGCAATCAGTTTCGTGCGGATTACAGGATAGAAACGAAATTTTTAGAAAGTTTATTTCAAAATATCTTTCCGGAAATTCGTCATTTGGTGTTGACCTAGATTAGGGTGCCGACTAGGTTACGCGCCTT
>JAEUKM010000136.1 GCA_016793085.1 Rhodospirillaceae bacterium | reverse complement strand
AACGGCGGCGGTCAAAGTTTTGAAGTTCATAGCGGCCTCCCCAGCAATGAATGTATGGGCCAATTTATACACGTCCGCGCCCGCATCCGCACGCTTGCGCGAGGATGAAGCTTGCCCACTCGTCCGTGATCGACCACAGCGCGGGCGGGGGGTTGTCTTTTGGAAGCCTGCCCTCCACTGTCGGCGTCCTGTCCTGCGTTCAAGCCGCTAATTCGTTGAAGGCCTTGCCTTAATGCCCGTACTGCCGACCGCCGAGATCACCGATAGTCACCGCCGTCGGGCGCTCGTGCTGCTGTTTATGGTCTCGCTGTTCAACTACGGCGACCGCAACATGATCGGCATCCTGGTCCCCGCCATCAAAGCCGACTTGGGCCTCAGCGATACCGAGATCGGCTTTATCACGGGGCTCGCCTTCTCGCTGTTCTATGCGCTCATGGGCATTCCCATCGCGCGCCTGGCCGACCGCTTCTCGCGCCGTGGTATCGTCTCCATCGCGCTTGCCGTCTGGAGTGCCATGACCTGCGCCTGCGGCCTAGCGCAAAACTTCGTTCAGCTGGCGCTGGCCCGCGTACTGGTGGGCGTGGGCGAGGCGGGGGCGACACCGCCTTCGCACGCCATCATCGCCGACCTGTTCCCCAAGGCGCGCCGGGCTTTCGCCTTGTCGGTCTACGCCTTCGGTTCGCCCATGGGCGTCATCATCGCCTATCTGGCGGGCGCCTGGTTGACGCAGGAGTACGGCTGGCGCGTAACGCTGTTTGCCTTTGGCGTGCCCGGCATCGCCGTGGCGGTGCTGATCTATCGCGCGCTGCCCGAGCCGCCGCGCGGGGCTTCGGAACTGAACGCAGGCGATGCGCCCATTACGTCTGCAAGCCTGAAAGAAGCCCTGCGTACATTGCTCGCCAAGCCCGCCTTCCGCCAGAATGCGATTGGTTCGGGCCTGTTCGCGTTCCTGTGGTTCGGCCTCTTGTCGTGGGCGCCGTCGTTCTTCACCCGCACGCACGCCATGCCGCTTGCCGAGGTGGGGGCCTGGCTGTCGCTGGCCTTGGGGTTATCACAATTGCTCGGCGTATGGCTGGGCGGTGTTCTCGGCGACAAGCTGGGTGCGCGCGACGTGCGCTGGTATCCGTGGCTGTGCGCGCTGTCCATGGTCGGTTCCGCGCCGTTCTATCTTGTCGTGTTTCTCAGCCCAACACCGATGCTGGCTCTTGTCGCCCTGTTCTGTGCGGTCACGATTTCCATCATGCAAAGCGGCCCGCAGCATTGGATCACCCAGGCCGTGGCGGGCCCGCGCATGCGCGCTACCGCGACCGCCACCTATCTGCTCATCGTCAATCTCATCTCGGGCTTTGGCGCGCAAATTGTGGGCGTGCTCAGCGATGCTTTGAACCCTGCTTACGGCGTCAACAGTCTCGGCATGGCGCTCTTGGGTGTAGCGATTGTCCTCAGCCTCTGGTCGGCGCTGCACTTCTGGCGCATCGGCCGCACACTGGCTGCGGACATCGCCGCTGCGGATGTCGCCAAAGTATGACTGCACTTACCGCCGAAACGCTTGCTCTGGCCAAAGCCGTCGAGGCCCATGCGCTCGATGCGTGGCGCGCCCCCGCCGAGATGGATTTGGACGGCTGGCGGGTGAAGCTCTCGGGCGGCTTCAGCCAGCGCCTGGACAGCGTCACGCCCATCCAGCGCAGCCGCGACATGACCGGCCAGATCCGCTGGTGCGAGCGCTTCTACAACGAGCGTCACATGCCCTGCGTGGTGCGCCTGACCGAGCTTTATGACGATGATTTGCTGGAGCCCTACCTGATCGCGCGCGGCTATCGCGCCCAAGGCCAAACGCACGTGATGGTGGCCGATCTCGCGTCAGCCGCATCCGCGCCGCCGGAGCAGGTGTCCTTCGCCGATCTGCCCAGTGACGATTACGTGGGCGTAGGCATGATGGTCGACAAGCGCGCGGTACTGCATGCTGAAGCATTATCATTCACCACCTCGCACATGCCCGTCCCCAAAACGTTCGTCGAGGCCGGCAATGGCGAAGGCACGGTGGCGATCGGGTGCGCGCAGGCGCAAGGCCCGTACATGGGCATCTTCAGCATGCGCACGCTGCCGCAGGAGCAGCGCAAAGGTCATGCCCGGCGTGTGCTGGCGGCCCTCATGGCCTGGGGCAAGGCGCAAGGGGCGCAAACCGCCTGGCTGCAAGTGGAGCGCGCCAATACGGCGGCTATCGCCTTATATAAAGCGGTGGGCTTCACGCCACTGTACGATTACCGCTATCTCGTCCGCCATGAGGCGAGAGACTAAACGTTATTCCGCGGCACGGCTGACGCTGGGGCCAGGCATCGCCGGCGCTTCCAGGCTTTCCACGCGCCGCTTCAGGGCGGCGTTCATGCCGGTGAAGCCCTCGCGGAACATGGCGAAATAATCGTCTTTCATCACGGTCGTCAGCAGGCCTTCCACGCGCATGCACTGGTGGAATTTCACCCCGCCCTTGCGCTGGGTGATGCGGAACCAGTGCTCGATGGTGAGCAGCCACGAAAACCACGCCCCGTGTTCCAGCCGGATTTCGTGCTCGTCCTCGAACTTCACGATGCGCGGGGTGATGGTGTGGTTGGCCTGGTTGCGCCCGCCCTCGGTTTTCAGCTTCATGGTCAGGCTGATCTTTTCGCCCAGCACCGGGTGCCCGCTGATGGCGGTGATAAACGGGTTCCACTCGGGGTAGGCGCGGAAGGCCAGCACGTGGCGCCACACCACGTCGGGTTTCGCGTCAATCTCGATAAAGGTCGCCAGTTCTTTCATTGCACGTCTACAGTACCGGTCCTGGTTGTCCGCAGCGTCGGCCTGCGGCCCAGAGTTTAAGTATGCCTATAATTTAGATGCAGAGCCGCGCCGGAGTCTCCGGTATAAACACCATTCGGGGATCATTTTTTAGGCAACGCCGCACTTTCACGCCCTTTTCATCGACGGCCATGGACACCGAAGTCGCCCGCACGTTTTTAACCATTCTTGAAACCGGCAGCTTCAAGGTTGCCGCCGACCGGCTGAACGTTACTCAATCCACCGTGTCCGCGCGCATCAAGCAGCTCGAGGACACGCTGGGACGGCCCGTGTTCAACCGCTCCAAGGCGGGCGTGCAGGCCACCCAGGCGGGCATGCAGTTTCAACGAAACGCGGAAGTGATCCTGCGCGCGTGGGAGCAGGCGCGCCATGAAGTCGCGCTGCCGCAAGGTCTGCGTGGGCTCATCCGGATTGGCGGGCAGTTCACGCTATGGGAGCACTTCATCCTGAAGCTCTTGCCCTACCTGCGCAAAGCCGTGCCCGACGCCGCCGTGCGCGCCGAGGTGGGCATGCCCGAACGCCTGTCGCAGCGTTTGCAGGAAGGCATGATCGACATGGCGGTGATGTACGCACCGCAGAACCGCCAGCGCATGGTGGTGGAAACGCTGCTGACCGAACGGCTGATCTATGTCTCCACCGATGCCGCCGCCAAGCCGGGGCAGGACCCGGCTTACGTGCTGGTGGACTGGGGGGCTGATTTCCTGGTCGACCATTCGGCGGCATACCCGGGCATGGATGCGCCGCTGGTGACTGTCAACCACGGCCCCTTGGCGATCCGGTACATTCTGGAAAACGGGGGTTCGGGCTATTTTCCCTTGCGCATGGTGCGCACACACCTGAAGCGCGGCAAGCTTGTGCGCATCAAGGCGCCCGAGTTCACGCGGCCCATCCACCTGGCCTACATGAGCACGTCGGTGCAGACGCCGGGCTTCGAGACTGCCATCGCCGGCATGCGCGATATCGCCAACAAGTTGGGCCGCTAGCATGGCAGGGGCTGGTTCTCCGCTGGCCTTCGCGCTTCTTGGCGTGTCGCGCATCGAAACAGCGCTGGCGTTTTACCGCGACATCATCGGGCTCGACGCCGCGGCGGAAGTGACGTGGTCGGGGCCAGCTTTTGAGCGCCATTTCAATCTTCCGGCAGGGGCTTCGGCCCGCGCCGTCATGTTCAGCTTTCAGGGCGCGCCGGGTTTGAGCCCCCAGGTGGGGCGCGTGCTGGCGCTGGAGTTCAACGCCAAAGACCGCATCACCGTTCCGCAGAAAGGCGACCGCACGTACCGGGGTTTGTGGAACCTCAATTTCTATGTCGACGACATCCGCGCCACCACGCGCGATCTCAAGGCCAAAGGTTTCGATTTCTGGAGCGAGCCCGTGGGCTACGAGGTCAGCGCCAAGGCGGGCGCGCCGGTAGAAGTGCTGTTCGACGGGCCCGATAATCTGGCCATAAACCTTGTGGAACTGACGGGCGGGCCCGGCAGCACCATCGGGCAGTTGAAGGCCGAAGTGGCGGCGCTCGGGAAAACCAAGCAGGGCTTCACGCAGGTCGCCACCACATCGCACAGCATCGTCGACCACGCCAAGGCACTCGCGTTTTATACCCAGGTGCTGGGGATGCATGTGCGTATCGATGACGTTTTGAACAAGCCTGAGACCAATCATTTCCTGGGCCGTCCACGCGGGGCCGAGACGCGTGCTACATTCATGGCGGGCGATCACCAGTTCGGCAAAGTGGCGCTGTCGTACCCTTTGAACTACGCCGTGCCCGATAAAGTGCCGCTGGCCGTGCCGCCCAACATTGGTTATCTGGCTCAAGGCTTCGCGGTGGCCTCGCTCGCGCGTGCGGAAGGGGCCGCTCGCGCCGTCGGCGCTGAAATCTTTTCGCCGCCGTTGGCTATCGACATACCGGGCGTGGGCGCTGCGTCGGCCATGATCGTGCGCAATCCCGGCTCGGGCGCGCTGATTCAATTGTTCGAGGTGAAGTGACCGCCATGCCCTACACCATGCGCGCGCTGCAAATAGATGCGCCGGGCGGGCCCGAGGGGTTTATCTTGCGCCGCGTCAGCGTGCCCGTGCCGGCGGCGGGCGAGGCGCTGATCAAGGTGGCGTATGTGGGCATGAACCCCATCGACGCTATGGCGCGCGCGGGCAAGATCAACTTCCTGCCGATAACATGGCCGTTCACGCCGGGCCTGGAGAAAACGGGCATCGTCGAAAGCGTGGGGCCCGGTGTCGATGCAAGCCTGGTGGGCCAGCGCGTCATCGCCCGCTCGCGGTTCGGGGGTTATGCCGAGTTCGCGCTGGAACCGGCCGCGAACCTGCTGCCGCTGGATGATCGCATCGATCTCAAGACCGGCTGTGTTTACCGCGGTGCGTCTTTCACCGCCTGGCATGCTCTCTATAAAGCGGGCCGTTTGCAGCCGGGCGAAACTGTGCTGGTCCATTCCGCCGCCGGGGCCATCGGCGTCATGGCCGTGCAGATCGCCAAGGACGCAGGTTGCACCGTCATCGCGCTGTGTGGCGGGCAGGCGAAAATGGACTACGCCAAATCCTTCGGCGCGGACCACGTGTTCGATTACCGCACCGCCGACTGGGCCGACAATGTGAAAGCCGCGACGGCTGGGTGCGGCTGCGATGTCATCATCGACGGCAACGGCGGCCCCAACGCCGAGAAGAACGTGGAACTGACCGCACCCCTGGGCCGCATCGTCTACATCGGCGCCACGGCGGGCAGCTATCCGGCGCCCGTGGCCGTGCCCACACTGATCTTCAAGAACATCAGCGTCGTGGGCATGAACCTGGCCCCCATCGAGGAGCCGCCGGGCAGCGCCGCCGACCGCGCCATCATCGCGGCCGTGGCGACGGGGCGCTGGCGCGTACCCATGTCCGAAACGGTGGATTTGGAAGCGGCCCCTGATCTGCACGCGCGGCTGGAAGACCGCCAGGTCATGGGCCGCGCCGTCATCCGTGTTGCCAGCGATCTGGATGCGGCGCGGTAGGCGGATCAGCCTGCATA
>JAEUKM010000123.1 GCA_016793085.1 Rhodospirillaceae bacterium | reverse complement strand
CTCCATAGAATATCCGTAATTTACTCAAATTACGGATATTCTCAACGGCCTTTATCTAACGCACTGAAACTAAAAAGAAAACGGCGGACCCGAAGGTCCGCCGTTCGTTGATTTAGGCCTTCAGCGCCGCCGGGGCCTCGCGGGTCACGGGCACCTCGAGCCGCGAGAGCATTTCCTTCGGCACGATCTGCCAGAAGTGGCGCACTTCGCGGTCCCAGTTCACCAACAACTCCTGCGCCCAGGGCGAACCGGTTTCGCGCGCGTGCTCGGCCACCAGGTTGCGCAGCAGCGTTTCGTAATGGCCGACATCGATGCGCTGGTAGATGACGCTCTCGGCGTTGATGCGGTGATGGAATACGTTTGCCTTGTCGTAGACAAACGCCATGCCCCCGGTCATGCCGGCGGCGAAGTTGGCCCCGACCGCGCCCAGCACCACCGCGACACCGCCCGTCATGTATTCGCAACCGTTGGAGCCGCAGCCTTCAATGACGGCGGTGGCGCCCGAGTTGCGCACGGCGAAGCGCTCGCCCGCCTGACCCGCCGCGAACAGCTTGCCCGCCGTAGCGCCATATAAGACCGTGTTGCCGATAATGGTGTTCTCGTTCCACGTGAAGGTCGTCGACGTGGTGGGGCGGATGACGATGGTCGCCCCGGACAAGCCCTTGCCCACGTAATCGTTGGCATCGCCCAGCACTTCAAGCTTCAGACCCTGCACGCCGAAGGCGCCCAGCGACTGCCCGCATGAGCCCCTGAGACGGACAGTGATGTGGTTGGGGGCCAGGCCCTTCATGCCGTACTTCTTGGTGATCATGTGGCTGAGCTTGGTGCCGACCGCGCGGTGCACGTTGCGCACGTTGTAGGTCAGCTGCATCTTCTCGCCTTCGTCCAGCAAGGGCCGGCAGTCGGCGATCATCTGCGCATCCAGCGTTTCGGGCACCTCGTTGCGGCCCACGACAGTATTATGTGTGGGCAGGCCCCCGGAATCGGGCTGCACCAAGAGCGGATTGAGGTCGAGGTCGTCCAGGTGCGCGGCCCCACGGTTGACCTGATGCAAGAGGTCGGTGCGCCCGATCACTTCGTTCAGCGTGCGGAAACCCAACTGCGCCAGGATTTCGCGCACTTCCTCGGCGATGAAGGTGAACAGGTTCACCACCTTTTCCGGCGATCCAGTGAACTTCTTGCGCAAGCTTTCGTCCTGCGTGCACACGCCGACCGGGCACGTGTTGGAATGGCATTGGCGCACCATGATGCAGCCCATGGCGATCAACGACGTGGTGCCGATGCCGAACTCTTCCGCGCCCATCATGGCGGCAATCACAATGTCACGTCCCGTCTTGAGGCCGCCGTCGGTGCGCAGCACAACACGGTGTCTCAAGCGGTTCAGCGTCAGCACCTGATGCGCTTCGGTCAGGCCCATTTCCCACGGCAGGCCCGCGTACTTGATGGAGGTTTGGGGGCTCGCCCCCGTGCCGCCCACATGGCCGGAAATGAGAATTACGTCCGCATTGGCCTTCGCAACCCCGGCCGCGATAGTGCCGATGCCGGTGCGCGCCACCAGCTTCACGCAGACGCGGGCCTTGGGGTTGATCTGCTTTAAGTCGTAGATCAACTGCGCCAGGTCTTCGATGGAATAGATGTCGTGGTGCGGCGGCGGCGAAATCAGGCCCACGCCCGGTGTCGCGTGGCGGAACTTCGCGATCATTTCCGTCACCTTGAAGCCGGGCAGCTGCCCGCCCTCGCCGGGCTTGGCGCCTTGCGCCACCTTGATCTCGATTTCGCGGCACTGATTCAAATACTCCGCGGTCACGCCGAAGCGGCCCGAGGCGATTTGTTTCACGGCGGAATTGGCGTTGTCGCCGTTGGGGAACGGACGGTAACGCTTGGGGTCTTCGCCGCCTTCGCCCGACACGGACTTGGCGCCGATGCGGTTCATGGCGATGTTGAGCGTGCCATGGGCTTCAGGGGAAAGGGCGCCCAAAGACATGCCGGGCGTGATGAAGCGTTTGCGGATTTCGGTGGTGGATTCCACCTGGTCCGGCGAGATGGCCTTGGCGCTCTTCCGGAAATCCAGCAGATCGCGCACGGCGATGGGCGGCAGCTTGCGCACGCCTTCGGAGTATTTCTGATAGGTCGCGTAACTATCCTTCTCCACCGCACTTTGCAGGACGTGGATGAGTTGGCCGTCGTGGGCATGGCCCTCGTTCGCGCGGGCGCGGTAGCGGTAGAAGCCGCCCACGGGCAACGTCACCACCGCGCTGCCGAAGGCTTTGCGGTGCTGTTCCAGCACTTTCTTCTGGATACCGGGCAGGCCGATGCCGGAAATGCGCGAACTTAAGCCCGGGAAAAATTCCGCCGCGAGCGCGCGCGACAAGCCGATGGCCTCGAAGTTATAGCCGCCGCGATAGGAACTGATGACGGCGATGCCCATCTTCGACATGACCTTGAGCAAGCCGTCATTGATGGCCTTCTGGTGGCGCTTCAGGCAATCTTCCAGGCTCATCTCGCCGAACAGGCCGCGCCGGTGGCGGTCGGCAATGGCTTCTTCGGCCAAGTACGCATTCACGGTGGTGGAGCCCACGCCGATCAGCACCGCGAAGTAATGCACATCCAGGCATTCGCCCGAACGCACATTCAGCGAGGTGAAGGTGCGCAGCTTCTGCTTGATAAGATGCGTATGCACGGCCCCGGCAGCCAGAATCATGGGGATCGGCGCACGTGCGGGACTGACACTCTCATCGGACAAGACAACGTGCGTTTTGCCGCCGCGCACAGCATCTTCGGCCTCGGCTTGGATGCGCTTGATGGCTTCGCGCAAGGC
Source organism: Rhodospirillaceae bacterium (assembly GCA_016793085.1). GTDB lineage: Bacteria > Pseudomonadota > Alphaproteobacteria > Rhodospirillales > Rhodospirillaceae. Next base: position 583 of record JAEUKM010000123.1, on the reverse strand, counting down.
ATCCGGCCCACCGTCAATCGGGAACGTGCAGTCGATGTCGGCGGCCGTGTCGCCCATGTACTTGCGCATGGCATGGAACTGCGCAGTGGTCAGCATGGGCGACGTGAGTTGCAGCAGGTCGCACTGCTCGGGGCTTTCGTCGAGAATGTTCCCCAAGTTACCCAGGCGCGTGTTTAAGGTCATCACGCGAGTTTCGCGCAGACTGTCGATGGGCGGGTTCGTCACCTGGCTGAAATTCTGCCGGAAGAAATGATGAAGGCCCCGGTAGTTGTCCGACAGAACGGCCAGCGGCGAATCGTCGCCCATGGAACCCGTGGCTTCCTTGCCGTCGGCGGCCATGGGATGAAGGATCAACTCCAAGTCCTCCATGGTCAGGCCGTACAGGGCTTGACGGCGCAGCAGGTCCTCGCGGTTGAACATCGGCTTGGCCGGCTGGCCCGCCTTGATGATGGAATCGAGGTGCGTGGTGCGTCCGATCCAGTCGCCGTAATTGCGCTGGCTGGCCAAATGATCCTTAATCTCCTGGTCGCGGTAGAATTTGCCTTCCTTCAAGTCCACCGCGATCATCTGGCCGGGGCCGACG
>JAEUKM010000071.1 GCA_016793085.1 Rhodospirillaceae bacterium | reverse complement strand
GGATGCCTTCTGCGAGGACATCGGCTTCTCGCCCGCGCAAGTGCGGCGCGTTTTTGAAACTGCGCGCGGGCTTGGCCTGCCGGTAAAGCTGCACGCCGAACAGTTGTCGAACCAGCACGGCGCGGCACTCGCGGCATCATTCAATGCACTCTCGGCGGACCACCTGGAACACCTGGACGAGCAAGGTGCGGCCGCCATGGCGCGCGCTGACACCGTGGCCGTGCTGCTGCCGGGTGCGTTCTACTTCCTCAATGAGACCAAACTGCCGCCGATTGCGTTGCTGCGCGCGCAACGCATTCCGTTGGCGGTGGCGACAGACTGCAACCCCGGCAGCTCGCCCCTCACCTCCATTCTGATGGCGATGAACATGGCTGCTACGCTGTTCGGCCTGACGGTCGAGGAATGCATCGCCGGGGTGACGCGCAACGCAGCGCGCGCGCTGGGCCGCCACGCCAGCACCGGCACGCTGGAAACCGGCAAGTGGTGCGACATCGCCATCTGGGACATCGAGCAACCGTCCGAGCTTGTCTACGGCATGGGGTTCAATCCGCTTCATGCCCGCATCTGGAGAGGCCGATGAAACGCATCGTCATCACGCCGGGTCATGTTCCATTGACCGATTGGCGCGCGGTCTATACCGGCGCGCCTGTCTCGCTTGATCCCACCTGCACCAACGCCATTGTCGCCAGTGCCGCCGCCGTCGAGCGTCTGCTGGCCAAGGGCCAGCCGATCTACGGCATCAACACGGGCTTCGGCAAACTCGCCACCATCCAGATTTCCGGCGCGGACCTGGCCACCTTGCAGCGGAACATCGTGCTCTCCCATGCCGCGGGCGTGGGCGAGCCTGTGCCCGTGCCGGTGGCGCGCCTGATGCTGGCCCTGAAGCTCGCAAGCCTGGGCCAGGGGGCCTCGGGCGTGCGGTTGACCACCGTACAGGCGTTGTCGCGCCTCCTGGAGGCCGATGCGATTCCGGTGATCCCCGCGCAAGGCTCGGTGGGCGCCTCGGGCGATCTCGCGCCACTGGCGCACATGGCCGCCGTGCTGCTGGGCCTGGGCGATGTGTTCATGGACAGCGCCCGCGTGCCCGCAGCAGTCGCATTGGCGCGCATCGGGCTTCAGCCCCTGACCCTGGCCGCCAAGGAAGGCCTGGCCCTTCTCAACGGCACGCAGTTCTCGACTGCTTTGGCTTTAGCGGGGCTGTTTGAATCGGAACTGTTGCTGCAATCGGCGCTCGTGACCGGCGCGCTCTCGACAGAAGCCGCCAAGGGTTCCGATGCGCCGTTCGATCCGCGCATTCACCGCTTGCGCCGTCACACAGGACAAATCGACACGGCGGCGGCCTTGCGCGGGTTGATGGCGGCCTCCGAAATCCGCGCCTCGCATCTGAAGGGCGATCCGCGTGTACAAGACCCATACTGCCTGCGCTGCCAGCCGCAGGTGATGGGCGCGGCGCTTGACGTTCTGCGCCAAGCCGCCGCCACACTGGAAGCCGAGGCCAACGGCGTATCCGACAACCCGCTGATTTTCGCCGAGACCGACGACGTGCTGTCGGGCGGTAACTTCCACGCCGAGCCCGTGGCCTTCGCTGCCGACATGATCGCCAACGCCATCTGCGAAATCGGCTCCATCGCCGAGCGGCGTATCGCCATGCTGGTGGACCCTGCCGTCTCGGGCCTGCCGCCGTTCCTGACGGCGCAGCCGGGCCTCAACTCGGGTTTCATGATTCCGCAGGTGACGGCCGCGGCCCTGGTGTCGGAGAACAAACAACGCGCCTACCCGGCCAGTGTCGATTCCATCCCCACCTCGGCCAACCAGGAAGATCACGTCTCTATGGCCGCCCACGGTGCGCGGCGGTTGCTGCCCATGGCGGAAAACGCGCGGGCCATTATCGCCATCGAACTCATGGCCGCTGCGCAAGGCTGCGACTTCCACGCCCCGCTGACCTCCAGCGCGTCGCTGGAAGCCGTGCGCGCTTGCGTGCGCGCCCGCATCCCGGCGCTGGGCCAGGACCGCTACATTTATCCTGACATGCAGGCGGCCATTGCGCTGGTGACAAGCGGCGCCATCGTGAAGGCAGCGCACGGCGTCGCTTTGCCAGCCGTGGCAGGGCCCGCTGTGACAGGGCCTACCGTGGCAGGGAGCCCGCCATGAGCGACTGGCTGACAGTACGGCGTGGCCGCGAACCTTTGATCGTCTGCTTTCCCCACGCGGGCCTTGAGATTCCCAAGGAGATCGAGCGCCGCCTGGCCTCGCCGTGGCTGGCGCGCAAGGACACCGACTGGTGGGTGCATCGCCTCTACAACTTTGCCTTCGAACTGGGGGCGACCATCATCCAGACCAGCCTGTCGCGCGTAGTCATTGATCTCAACCGCGATCCCTCGGGCGCGCCGCTCTATCCGGGCCAGGCCGGCACTGATCTGTGCCCGCTGACGTGTTTTGACGGCGAGGACTTGTACCTGCCCCACGCCGCGCCCTGCGCCGATGAGATCGCCACCCGGCGCGTTCATTACTTCAACCCATACCACGCTGCGGTGTCGGACGAGATCGCACGCCTGCGCCGCCTGCACCCACGCGTTGTCATGTACGACGCCCATGCCATCCGCTCGCGCGTGCCGCGCCTGTTCAGCGGCGCGCTACCGCACCTGAACATCGGCAGCAACAACGGGACCACGTGCGACCCGGCCCTGACGGCCGCCATCGAATCCGTATGCCAAACCTCGGCCTTCGACAGCGTCACCAACGGCCGTTTCAAGGGCGGCTGGGCGACGCGGCATTACGGCAAGCCATCGTGCGGCGTGCATGCCGTGCAGATGGAAATCGCGTTCCGCGCCTACCTCGATGAACCCAACGTGCCCACCCCAGAGAACTGGCCGGTGCCTTATGCCGCCAGCCGTGCGGAAAAACTGCGCACTACGTTGTCCAAAGTTCTGATGGCCTGCCTGGCATTTGCCGCCCAAGAAACAACCGAGAGTGCCCATGCGTGATTTGCCCCATAACCGCGTCATCCGTGCTCCGCGCGGGCCAACGCTGTCCGCCAAAAGCTGGCTGACCGAAGCCGCTTTACGCATGCTGATGAACAACCTCGACCCCGAGGTGGCCGAACGCCCCGAGGATTTGGTGGTGTACGGCGGAATCGGGCGGGCCGCGCGCAACTGGCCCAGCTTCGAGGCCATTGTCGATGCCCTGCGCGCGCTGAACGACGATGAGACACTTTTGATTCAATCCGGCAAGCCCGTGGGCGTGTTCCGCACCCATGCCGATGCCCCGCGCGTGCTGATCGCCAACTCCAACCTCGTGCCGCACTGGGCCACATGGGAGCACTTCAACGAGCTGGATAAAAAGGGCCTGGCCATGTACGGCCAGATGACCGCCGGCTCGTGGATTTACATCGGCACGCAAGGGATCGTGCAGGGCACCTACGAAACCTTTGTCGAGATGGGCCGTCAGCACTATGGCGGCGACCTGAAAGGCCGCTGGCTTCTGACCGCGGGCCTGGGCGGCATGGGCGGCGCGCAGCCGCTGGCCGCGGTCATGGCGGGCGCGTCATGCCTAGCCATTGAGTGCCAGCGCTCGCGTCTGCAGATGCGCCTGGACACGGGCTATCTCGACCAGATGACCGATGACCTGGATGATGCGCTGGCGCGCATCAAGCAAGCCACCTTGGCGAAGCGCGCCGTGTCGATAGGCATCTTGGGGAATGCTGCCGACATTCTGCCGCGGCTTTTTAAAATGGGCGTGCGGCCCGATCTCTTGACCGATCAAACTTCGGCGCACGATCCCACCAATGGCTACCTGCCCCTGGGTTGGTCGGTCGAGCAATGGCTGGACGCGCGCGCGCGCAACCCCGCCAGTGTCGCCGCCGCCGCCAAGGCCTCCATGGCCGTCCACGTGCGCGCGATGCTGGACTTTCACCGTGCCGGCGTGCCCACGGTCGATTACGGCAACAACATCCGGCAAGTGGCTTTCGATGAAGGTGTTGCAGACGCGTTTGCGTTTCCGGGCTTCGTGCCCGCGTACATCCGGCCCCTGTTCTGCCGGGGTATCGGGCCTTTCCGCTGGGCCGCACTTTCGGGCGACCCCGAGGATATCCGCCGCACCGACGCGAAGGTGAAGGAACTCCTGCCCGACAACGCGCACCTGCACAATTGGCTCGACATGGCGGCCCAGCGCATCAAATTCCAGGGTCTGCCCGCGCGCATTTGCTGGGTGGGCCTGGGTGACCGGCATCGTTTAGGACTTGCTTTCAACGAGATGGTCGCGCGCGGCGAACTGAAAGCGCCCATCGTCATCGGACGCGATCACCTGGACTCAGGCTCCGTCGCCTCGCCCAACCGCGAAACCGAAGCCATGCGCGACGGCTCGGACGCGGTGTCGGACTGGCCGTTGTTGAATGCGCTGCTGAACACGGCTTCGGGCGCCACCTGGGTGTCGCTGCATCACGGTGGCGGGGTCGGCATGGGCTACTCGCAACACGCAGGCATGGTAATCGTCGCCGACGGCACCGAAGCGGCGGCCAAACGCCTCGCGCGCGTCTTGTGGAACGATCCGGCCAGCGGCGTCATGCGCCATGCCGATGCGGGCTATGACATCGCCTTGGAGTGCGCCAAGCAGCACCATCTGCAATTGCCCGCCATTACCGGCGCGGCGTTGCCCTAAACAAAAACGGCCCCCGGTTGCCCAGGGGCCGTTTTTTCTTTGCCTTGCCTGAAACGCCTAGAACGAGATCGACGTCCGGATACCGAACTGACGCTTGTTCTGCGGCACCACCAACACGCCGTTGTAGGTGGTGAGCGAGGACGTATCCATCGGCAGATCGAATTCCGAGAAGCGCGCGCAGGTGTTCCAGTTCGTGTCGTTGAACAGGTTCTTTACGAAGAACTCTATGTTGAGGTCTTCGCGCTGCACGCCCGCGCGGGCGCTGGCCAGGAAGTACGAGTCGCAAGTGGCGAGGTTGTCGAGGTCGACGAAGGTTTTGCCGAAGTACGACACGTCGCCGCGCACGAACCATTCCCAGTCCTCGGTCAGCTGGTCGGTGTAGGTCGAGTTGAACTGGCCCGACCACTTCGGGAAGCGCGGGTGTTTATTGCCCTTCACGTTGGTGAAGCCGGCGTAGGCCTGGATCACGTTGGCGAACAGTTCGGTAAACTTGTTGCCCGCGTAATCGAGGCTGAAGCCGGCATTCCATTTCTCGGTCACGGCCGCCTGGCTTTCGAACTCGAAACCCCAGATCTTCGAACGGCCCGCCACCGAAGCGGTGATGGTGGAGATGAATGGACCTGTGGCCGTGCGCGCCGGCTGGCCGACCGTGGCTTCGCCCAACGCTGGACCGCGGCAACCCGTGGCGGTCGGCGGCAAGTTGAACTCGCCGCACAGCAGCTGGATGGGGACGTTCAAGCGGCTTTTCTTGTTCTTCCACTCACCGTAGTAGGCCGCCATGTTGGTTGACACGCGGTTGTCCATCCACTGCTGCTTCCAGCCTAGTTCGTAGCTGTCCAGCACTTCAGCCGGCACCGTGGCGAACACGTTGTTGGCTTCAAGCTGGGCGCGGGACTGGGCGCTGGGCGACTGGATGTAGGGCGCGTTGGCTTCGCCGGGCAGCGTGCCGCGGGCAAAGCTGGCGTAGACGTTGGTGTCATCCGACGGCTTGTACTGGGCGATGACGCGCGGCAAGAACTTCTTGCTGGTCACCGTCACGCCGGCACGGGTGAAGT
>JAEUKM010000056.1 GCA_016793085.1 Rhodospirillaceae bacterium | reverse complement strand
TCGACGTTGTTGAATGTGCCCGCGATCAGCGTGTTGTTGGCGTCGATGGTGGCCGCCGTCACTGCGGTATCGGCAATGCCACACGTGGTGGGGCGGTTGGCCGTGGTGCAGGCGCCGCCGACGCTGAAGGAGGGGGCCTCGAGGAATTGCTCCTCGCGCGTGCCGTCGAAGTCGGCATAGAGGCCGTCGATGGTAATTAGCGTGCGGTCGGTGGGGCGGAATTGAACTGATGCGGTCAGGCCTAAGCGTTCCTGCTCGGCCTTGTACTGGTCGAACCGCGGGAAGCGCGGGTGGTAGGCGCCGTTGACGGCGGCGAGCGTCGAACCTGCGGGGGCTGAAGCGAAACCGGGCGCAAACGCGTTGCCGGTCGCCCAGCGCACGGTCGAGGTGCCGTTATCGAGCAGTTTGCGCTTGGTGTACGAGGCCGACAGCAGCGCGCCGAAGGTGCCGTCTTTCCAGGTGTTGGACACCAGGGCCGAGGTGCGCGGATTGAATTTCTCGGACAGGTCGTTGTAGCCGCCCTGGGCAGCGGCGGCGAACCGGAAGCCGTCGTAATCAAAAGGCCGCGCCGTCTGCAGGTCGACCGTCGCACCCAGCGAACCTTCTTCGGTCATCGCTTCGGCGGTTTTGCGCACGCCGATGGAGTTGAACAGGTCCGAGGCGAAGATGTTGAAGTCGAACGAACGGCCGCGGTTGGTGCCGCCCGAGGCGTCGGTGCCGCCCGCGGTGGTCAGCGCCTCCATGCCGTTGATGCGGATGCGGGTGAACTGCGGGCCTAAACCGCGCACCGAGATCTGACGGCCTTCGCCGCCGTCGCGGCTGATGGACACGCCGGCGATGCGCTGGATCGATTCGGACAGGTTCAGGTCGGGGAACTTGCCGATGTCCTCGGCCAGAATGGCGTCGTACTGGCTGGTCTGATCGCGCTTCAAGTCGATGGCCTTGGCCAGGCTTGAGCGGAAACCCGAAACCACGATCTCCTCGATCTGGGTATCGTCAGCGGCTTGCTGCTGCGCGAACGCAGGTATCGGTGTGGCCGCCAAGGCCCAGGCAATCACGGCCGTTGATGCGCCGACGCGCAAAGCCGCCAGCGGAGATGTGCTCCGGTTCATCGTCAATTCCTCCCCTATAACCCAGATGTTGGCTTTATCCCCGCAACCCGTGATCCCTCCCAGGAGAGTATGCGTGAAAAGGCCCGTTTCCCTCGTATGATACCGGTGTCATTTCGAGGCGTAACGCCCTCAATGACACCGGTATCACAAACACTAATGCCGTCAGGCCGCCACTGACAAGACGCTTCGCGCGAACTTGATGCGAATTCTCGCGCAGCGTTGCATTTCTGTTGTTGTGCAGCGCACTCAAAAGAAATGTGCAGCGCACACTTACATTGCGCGCGCCGCAAAAATTTTTGCGCTGCAATGAAAAATCGGCGCGGCTATGAGAATTAACGCGCGAGCCAGCCGCCGTCGACGGCCAAGACCGTGCCGTGCACGTAGTCCGCCGCACGTGAGGCGAGGAACACCGCGGCCCCGCCCAGGTCATCGGGCCGGCCCCAGCGCCCGGCCGGGATGCGCGCCAGAATATCGCGGTTGCGCGTTTCGTCTTTTCTCAGGGCGTCGGTGTTGTTGGTTTCGAAATAGCCGGGCGCGATGGCGTTCACGTTGATGCCCTTGGCCGCCCACTCATTAGCCAGCAGCTTCGTTAAGCCGGTGATGCCGCTTTTACTGGCGGTGTAGGACGCAACCCGGATGCCGCCCTGGAACGACAGCATGGAGGCGATGTTGATGATCTTGCCGCCGCGCTTGCTGGCCACCATCTCTTTCGCGCAGGCCTGGGCCAGGAAGAACGGCGTTTTCAAATTCACGCCGATCACGCCGTCCCAGTCGGCTTCGGAAAACTCCAGCGCGTCGGCGCGGCGGATGGTGCCGGCGTTGTTCACCAGAATGTCCACGGCCCCGAAAGCGCGTTTGGCCTCATCGACAATGCCGGGAATGGGCGTCAGCGTATCGAGGCTCGCCCGCACCACGTGAATTTTTCCGCCGGTGGCTTCAACGGCTTTCACCGTCTCATCGGGTGCCGAACGGCTGACGGCGACAATGCTGGCGCCCGCCTGAGACAGGGCAATGGCGATGCCTTGCCCCAGGCCGGTGTTGGCCCCGGTCACAATGGCGGTGCGGCCTTTCAAGCTGAACAGATCGGCGGACATGGGTCTCGTTACTTCAACTGGCAGATATCCAGCACATTCATGTCGGTGTAGTCCAGGTTCTCACCGCCCATGGCCCAGATAAAGCAGTAATTGCGGGTGCCCGAGCCCATGTGGATCGACCAGGGCGGCGAAACCACGGCCTCGTCGTTGGCGACGATGATGTGACGCGCAGCGTCGGGCTCGCCCATGAAATGAAACACGCGGTCATCAGGCGCGAGATCGAAGTAGAAATAAATCTCCGAGCGGCGGTCGTGCAAATGCGGCGGCATGGTGTTCCAGACGCTGCCGGTTTTGAGGATCGTCAGACCCAACAATAACTGAGCCGACTTGCAGGTGGCGGGCACAATGTATTGATAGATCGTGCGCTCGTTGGATGTCGCCAGCGATCCGCGCTCAAGCGGCACGGCCTTGTCGATGGAGATGTGCTTGGTCTCGAAACGCGCATGCGCCGGCGTGCTGGCCAGATAGAACTTGGCCGGATTGGCCTTGTCCACTGAGGCGAAAGTCACGTCCTTGGTATCCTTGGGCACATACAGGCCGTCGCGCGGCTTTAAGTCATAAGTGGTGCCGTCCACGGTCACGCGGCCGTCGCCGCCACCCACGTTGACGATGCCCAGTTCGCGCCGGTCCAGGAAGGGCGCGCCATCCGCCGGCGGGCCCTGCACGGGCAGTTTCACGGCCTTGTCGACCGGGGCCGCGCCGCCGATGACGAAGCGCTCGTTGTGGGAATAGTTCAGGGTCACCTCGTTGGGCACGAACAGGCCGGTGACCAGGTAGCGCTCGCGCAGCTGGTCATTGTCGGCCCCGTCCATCATGTCCGGGTGCGTGGCCTGGTAGACTTTCTTGTACATGGTGCGTGCCCCTCGTTCTCACGGTCCGACGCTTGGAAATGTTGCCGCACGGTAACCGGTGTCATATGGCAATTCAAGGCGCTTCGCGCTGCACCAGAACAAGCATAAGCGGTCAGCTTTTCGCGGGCTTGGCGGTTGATTCGCGCACGACCAGGCTGGGCAGCGTGTCGTCGTGCGGCACGGGGGCCTTTTTGATCAGCATGGTCGCGGCCATCCGCGCATTGTTCTCGGTGGGGATGCGGATGGTGGTGAGCGGCGGCCAGAGGCGTAAGGAGGTCGGGTTATCGTCGTAGCCGACCACGGACAAATCGCGCGGAATTTCCAGGCCGTGATTGCGCGCGGCCCGGTAGATGCCTGCGGCCATTTCGTCGTTCCCGGCAAACACCGCCGTGGGGCGTGGTTTCATGGCCAGCAGTTTTTCGCCGCAGGCCAGGCCTGATTCGAAAGTGTAGGCGCCTTCAAGCACGAGTTTTTCCGGCAGGTCGATGCCGTTCTCGGCTAGGGCCCGCGCAAACCCGCGCCGCCGTTCATGCACGGAGCGGAATGATTTCAGGCCCGACACATGGGCAATGATCTTGTGACCCTGCTCGGCCAGGTGCTGGCCGGCTTCGTAGCCGCCGATGTGGTCATTGGTCACCAGCATCACCTCGGGCTTGTCCAGCGACACCGAGGCGATGCGCACGTAATCGCAGTTGAGTTCGCGCAGCACCTTCACCAGGCCTTCGTCTTCCGACACCGAAGGCGGCAACAGCACGCCGAACAGCCGTTGGCGCTCGACGAAGCTGCGCATGTCGCTCAAGAACGTCGGCTTGGTGCGGTCGCAGGGCCGCACCACCAGTTGAAAGCTTGTGCCTTCGATGGCGCTGAGAATGCCCTTCTGCATGCTGACGATGTATTCGGGGCTGGGGTTGTCGTAGATCATGGCGATCAGGAACGATTTGCGGAACGCCAGGCCGCGCGCCTGGGGGTCGGGCACGTAACCGGTCTCGGCGATGATGCGCTTCACCTTGGCGCGGGTTTCCTCGTTCACCACCGGCGAGTCATTGATGATGCGCGAAACGGTCTTCTTCGACACCCCGGACATGCGTGCGATGTCGTTGATCGTCGGGCGGCGCTTGGCCTTGGCGGCGGAAGGCGTGGCAGTACTACGCGCCTTGACGGCGGGCTTGGAGCGTGAGGGCTGCTTGGGACGTGACGGCACGGGCGTTTGCGCCTTTTATTCGCTTTATCGATGCGGCAGATATCTGTACGGCAAACCGGCCTCAACTTGACACCGGTTTCTAAGACGGCCAAGACCGTTTTTCACATGATCACGTCTGCATCCTTTTATATGGCGGCAATCCCGGCGGTGGCGCTGGTGGGATTGTCCAAAGGCGGCTTCTCCGGGGTCGGGCTTCTGGCGTTGCCGTTGCTCGCCCTGGTGGTGTCGCCGGTGCAGGCCGCTGCCATCATGCTGCCGATCCTTTTGGCGCAGGATGCTGTCAGCGTTTACGCCTACCGCGCCAGTTTCGACCGCCTCAATCTGATAAGGCTGGTGCCGGGGGCCTGCATCGGCATCGCGCTTGGCTATCTTCTGGCGGCTTATGTATCCGACGCGGCAGTGTCATTGGCGCTGGGCGTCATCTCCATCAGCTTTGCGGTTCGCCAGTGGTGGCGCAGCCGTGGCGGCGCGGTTCCGCCGCAATCACAGCCCGGTGTGGTCAGCGGCTGGTTCTGGGGCGGGGTCAGCGGCTTCACCAGCATGATCGCACACGCGGGCGGCCCGCCGTTCCAGGTCTACACGCTGCCGCAGCGCATGGCGCCTCTGGTGTACGCCGGCACCACCAGCATGTTCTTCGCCACCTTGAACGTCATCAAGGTGGCGCCTTATTTCTGGCTGGGGCAGTTCACCACGGAAAATCTCGCCACCGCCGCCGTGTTGTGTCCGTTGGCCATAGTGTCCACGTGGGCGGGCGTTCAACTGGTGCGCCGCGTCTCCGCTGACCGGTTCTACATTGCTATCTACGCGCTGCTTTTCCTGGTCGGCGCAAAGCTGATGTGGGATGGCGTGACCGGGATATTCTCTGCGTGAGTGGTCGCGGTGCGCCCGCGTTGACCTGCCGCAGCGCAGCATATAATATCGCCCCCGCAAAAGGTTCCTCGTGATTGAGGATCAAAAGGGAACTCAGGTGAAACACCTGGGCTGCCCCCGCAACTGTAAGCGGCGAGTCCGCGCATCACAGGCCACTGGGTAATCCCTGGGAAGGCGATGCGTTAAGGACAGCGACCCGCGAGCCAGGAGACCTGCCTTTTGCAGTCGTCCTTCGTTCGATCGGGGTGTGTCGCGCGAACGGGTTTTCCCGTGTGACGGCAGTTTGTTGTAACCCGCGCGGCTTCGTGCGGCGCCCGGCTGTCGCGGTTTTCCGGTTCAGTCCTGGCTCTGCTCGTGTCCGCGCTCTGCATCGTCACGAAGGACATGACCATGAACCGTTACTCTGTATTTCTATTATGCGCGGCCGCTCCGTTTTCGGCCCTCGCCAATGACGCCCCGCCGGGAAGTCTCGGCTCGGGCATCGAGGACATTGTCGTCACCGCCACGCGCGCGCCGCAGGCGCTTTATAAAGTGGGGTCCTCCGTCACGGTGCTGAATGCCGACGCCATCAAGGCGTCTCAGTCCGTGGTGATTTCCGACCTCATCACCCAGACACCTGGCGTTGCCTACTCGCGCAATGGGGGCGTCGGCGGGGTGACGGCGCTGCGCATCCGGGGGGCCGAGACCGATCAGACGGTCGTTATCATCGACGGTGTGAAGCTGAATGATCCGTCAACGGCGGGCGGCGGCTACAACTTCGCCAACCTGCTTGCGGGCGACGTGGAGCGCATCGAAATCCTGCGCGGCGCGCAATCGACGCTGTGGGGCAGCCAGGCCATCGGCGGCGTGGTCAGCATTCAGACCGCAACGCCCACGAAAACGCGTGAGTCGGATGTGGATGTCGAAGGCGGCTCGCGCGAAACCATGTACTTGCGCGGCGCTTCGGGCGGCAAGACCGACCGCGCCGTGTGGCGCTTGGCCGGCAGCTACTACACCACCGACGGCATCTCGGCGTTTGCCAACGGCGCCGAGGACGACAGTTACGAGAACACGGGCCTCAGCGGGCGCGTGCTGTTCAACGTGGCCGATAACGTGGCCTTTGACGTGCGCGCGGTCTATTCGGACGGCAAAACCGAATTCGACGGTTTCCCGGCGCCCCTGTTCGCCTTCGCCGATACGCGGGAATACGGCACGGTGAAGGAGTTTACCGGCTACGCGGGGCTGAACGCCGACCTGTTCGACGGTCGCCTGAAGAACCGTATCGGCTACGCCTACACCGACACCGACCGCGATAACTTCAATCCCGATCTGGCCGGGCTTGCGCTCACGTTCGATGCGGCGGGCAAGAACAAACGCTGGGAGTACCAGGGCACCCTGAGCATTGCCGACGGATGGTCGGCGGTGTTTGGTCTGGAAAATGAGCGCTCATCGTTCCGCACCGCTTCGCCGTCACCCGCTGCACCCAACCCGGCGCCCTTGACCAACACCGCAGACCTGTTCAGCGGGTATGCGCAAATCCAGGGCGAGGTCGCCCCGGGCCTGACGCTGACAGGCGGCGTTCGTCACGACGACCACGATACCTTCGGCAACCGGACGCTGGGCCAGGCTGCGGCGGCGTGGCGCTTGGAAGGCACGGGCACGGTGCTGCGGGCGAGTTACGGCGAAGGCTTCAAGGCGCCGACGCTGTTCCAGCTGTACAGCAATTTCGGCAACACACGCCTCAATCCCGAACAGGCCGAGAGCTGGGACGCAGGGCTTGAACAGCATTTCGCAAATGACCGGGTTGTGCTTTCGGCCATCTGGTTCCAGCGCCGCACGACCAACCAGATCGACTTCGTCTCGTGCCCCAGCGTCAATCCGCTGTGCACGCCGGGCAAGTCGGGGGTCTACGACAACATCGCCCGCACCAAGGCCCACGGCATTGAAGCGGCGGGCGAGGTGCGGCTGGACAATTTCACCCTGCAGACCAACTACACCTACACCGATACGGAAAACACGTCGCCCGGCAACGCCAACCGCGGCAAGGTCCTGGCGCGCCGGCCGAAGCACATGGGCAATCTTTGGCTGTCGTATCTGTGGCCCGCCGAGCTGACCACAAGCGTGGGCGTGCGTTATGTGGGCGACAACTTCGACAACGCCGCCAACACATTCATTCTTCAGGACTACACGCTGGTGGATCTGAAGGCGTCATATCCGATCAATGGCGCGGTCGAGATTTATGGGCGTGTTGAAAACGTGTTTGACAAAACCTACGCCACAACGCGCAATTACGGTTCGCCGGGACGGGGGGCCTTTGCCGGTATTCGCGCCACATTCTAATGCCGACCGGGCAGGTGAGCGGTCTTTATGGTCCGCTCACCGGCTCTGGCGCGCGTGGTTGTCGCCGGCCGTGCGGTTGGCGGGCTGCGCCGTTCTTGCAGCATATATGTGTACAGACGCCGCACAGGCCGCAAGCCGCGTCGTGTCGTTGAACCCCTGCCTGGATACGGTGCTGGTGCATATCGCAGCGCGTGATCAGATCGCGGGCCTCAGCCACTATGCGCGCCAGCCGGGCGCCTCGACCATCACCGACGTCGCGCTGACACTGCCCTATACATACGAAACCGCCGAGGAAGTCATCGCCCTGAACCCGGACTTGGTGCTGACCAGCCGCCATTCATCGCTGGCCACACGCAATGCCTTGGCGCGCCTGAGCATCAGGGCGGAGTTATTCGATGTGCCCGAAAGCGTCGAGGCGAGCATCGCGCAAATCCGCCGCATCGCGGCGCTGATTGACCGTGTTCAGGCCGGCGAAGAAATGATCGCAGGCATCGAGGCAGCGCTTGATGCCGCACAGCCGCCGCATGGCACGCCGCCCATCACGGCGCTGGTATTCCAGCGCAACGGCTTCGCCGCGGGCAAGGGGACGCTGGTGGACGAACTGTTGAGTCTTACAGGCTTCGTCAATGTGGCCGGCCACTATGGCGTCGGCCACGGCGATTTCGGCAAATGGGGTATCGTGCCGCTGGAAGATGTGATCTTTAATCCGCCGCAGGTTTTACTGGCCGGAGAACCGTCGCCCGGCACGCCCATCTGGGCCGACCGCGTGTTGATGCATCCGGCCCTGAAGCGCATTTCTCACCGAATGGTGCGCGCGGCGTTTCCTGATGAACTGCTGTATTGCGGCGGCCCGGTTCTGATTCAGTCGACAGCGGCGCTTGTGAAGGCCCGCAATCAGGTTTTGGGCGTTGCGCCATGAGCCGGCTCTCGCGTTCTGCCGTGTACGGCGCACTGATCGCAGTCCTGATCGGGCTGGGCGTAATCAGTTTAGCGGCGGGCAAGATCTGGATTCCGTGGACCGCCTGGAGCGCTCTCAACGACGACCCGCGCTGGATCGTGGTGCTGGAATTGCGCCTGCCGCGCACACTGCTGGGCCTCATGGTGGGCGCGGCCTTGGGCGTCTGCGGGGCGGTGCTGCAAGGTTATACGCGCAATCCGCTGGCGGACCCCACGGTGCTGGGCGTGTCGTCCATGGCCGCGCTGGGCGCGGTCTTGACGCTATACCTGGGTGTTGCGGCCGCTATGCCTTGGGTACTGCCCGCGGGCGCCATGCTGGGGGCGGCTGTGGGCGTCGGCGTGCTGCTGGTTCTGGCCGGGGCGACGTCCAGCGTGCTCACGTTCATTTTAGCGGGCGCCATCCTGAACACGGTCGCCGCGGCGGGGGTGTCGTTGGCGCTCAACCTCGCGCCCAACCCTTGGGCGGTGAACGAAATCGTCAACTGGCTGATGGGCTCCGTCGCCGACCGCAGTATCGACGATGTGCGCATGGCGCTGCCGTTCATTGCTGTGGGCTGCGTTCTCCTGGCCCTCACGGCGCGCGCGCTCGACGCGCTGACCCTCGGCGAAACGGGTGCGCAATCGCTCGGCGTGCGGTTGGACCGCGTGCGCCTTCTCATCGCGGTCGGCGTCGCACTGGCTGCTGGCGCCAGCGTTGCAGTCACGGGCGTTATCGGCTTTGTCGGCCTGGTGACGCCGCATCTCATGCGTCCCCTGGTCGGGGCGAGGCCCGGCGCGTTAATTGTTCCCAGCGCGCTCGCGGGTGCGGCCATTGTGCTCGCGGCCGACATCATCGTGCGGCTTACCCCCTCGGCGGCCGAGGTCAAGCTTGGCGTGGCCATGGCCGCCCTGGGCGGGCCGTTCTTTCTGGCGCTGCTGATTTCCATGCGGCGGAGAATGGCATGAGCACGCTGTCTGCCCGTAATCTCAGTCTTAGTTTCGGCGCCAAGGCCGTGCTGCGTGATGTCAGCCTTTCGTTCGCCAGGGGCGCGGTCACGGCGGTGATCGGGCCCAACGGTGCCGGTAAGTCCACGCTGCTGGCGTGTCTTGCGGGCCTGCGCGTGCCGGATGGGGCCCAAGTTTTTCTGAACGATACGCCTATCGGACAAATGCCGCCGCGCCTGCGCGCGCAGCGGATCGGTTTCTTGCCGCAGATTCCTGAAGTGGCCTGGGGTGTGGATGTGCGCACGCTGGTCGGCTTGGGCCGCATGCCGTACCTGGGTGCGCGCGGCTTAAGCCATGCCGATCAGGAAGCCGTGACGCGCGCTCTGAACTTGACGCACACGCTTGAGCTGGAAGACCGTAA
>JAEUKM010000054.1 GCA_016793085.1 Rhodospirillaceae bacterium | reverse complement strand
CGATGCGAAGGGGAGATTGCCGTCATGAAGTTTGCCGCTGTCTTGGTTGCTTTGTTCTGCGTGACCGCGGTCCATGCTGCGGAAACACCGCCCCGGTTGCTGAAAGGCGAGCCCGCCGTCGCCCCGAAAACTGCAACCGCCGATGGCTGGGTGCTGTTGCGGTTCGGCGTCACCAAGGACGGTAAACCTGACAACATCCGCGTCGGCCGCTCGTATCCCCAAGGCGTTTTCGATGCGGCGGCCATGGACGCCCTGAAAACCTATGAGTTTCAGCCCAAAATGGTGAACGGCGCGGCGGTGGACGAACCTCAGCACGCCATGCGCTTTGTCTTTAACGGCTCCGGCGATACCGGCGTGCGTTCGCAGTACGCGGGCCTGATTCGTGACATACAGCGCGATATCCGTAAGGGCGATCTGGTCGCCGCAGAAGCACGCCTGGCGGATCTGAACAAAGCCTTCAAAGCCGAGGCGCTGAATCTGACGGAATTGGCGCGGTATTACGAATTGTCAGGATTAATCCTGAACACCAAACAGCAATACCTCGACGCGGCCGAGCACATCGAGGCCGCTTTGCGGCTGTACGACTACTTTGACAACCCCAAAGTCGTCGACAGTCTACATGCGCAAATGGTGTATGCGTTTGTAAGCATGGGGCAGTATCACAACGCCGTGGATTACTTCGCCTCATGGAGCCGCCAGACCGGCGGCAAGGGACCGGACGCGGGTTCCAAGCAACTGGCGGCGACGGTCGAGAAGCTGCAGAAAGAAGGCTATGGCCGCGGCCGCGTGTTCGAGATTGCTGTCTCAAGCGAAAGCTGAGGGCTACGGCAGCGCCAGGCCCATGCGCACGGCGGTGAAACGGAAGCCGGGGATGTGCTCGGTGCGCCGGCCCTCGGGCACCCAGCCTCTTGTTCTATAGAACGCCACAGCCGATTCATTGGCCGCCAGCACTTCTAGCATGGCCTTGCGCTTGCCGGTTTTCCTGATGCTGTCGATGGCGGCGTTGTAAAGGGCCGAGCCGATGCCGAGGCCCTGGTAGCCGGGCAGCACATACAGCATCCACATGTGGCCCAGGTCATTCACGCCCACGGCGCCGACAATCTTGCCATCCACTTCGGCCACCTGAATGGCCTGCCAGTGCAGCGTGACGGTATCGGCCAGGCGGTCGCCGTGCAGAACGGCTTTGGCGGAATCCTCGGGCAGGAAATGGCGGTTGCTGGCCAGCCAGCTTTCCTTGACGACAGAGGCAATGGAATTTGTATCGCGGGCGGTGGCCCGGCGGACATGAACAGACGTCACGATGTACCCCACTCTTGTTTTTGTTTTTCAGAGCGTTCGGAGGCGAATCGTACGGGCGGGCGGGTTTCCAGGGCGTTAACGCGGCAATTTTTGCCGAGTCAGCCAGGGAATCAGGGGGTGATTCGGGGGGCTGGGGACGGGTCAAATAAAAACGGAGCAACGCATGAGCGTCGCTCCGTTTCACACACTCTGAAATCTCGTCCGCTGCCGAAGCAACGGAGGGATGTCTAGAAGCCTTCGCGTTCCAGGCGCTTGCGCTCGAGCTTGCGCGCGCGGCGGATGGCTTCGGACTTTTCGCGGGCCTTGCGCTCGGAGGGCTTTTCGTAAGCCTTGCGCAGCTTCATCTCGCGGAAGATCCCTTCGCGCTGCATCTTCTTCTTCAGCGCCTTCAGGGCTTGGTCGACGTTATTGTCGCGTACGATGACTTGAACCAGGGTCGTCTCCATCGGCAGAGTGTGTGAGCCAAAAGCTGTGTCCTCGCGGGCGCATTCAGCCAACATGCGCCACGGGCCAGGGTGCTCCGAGGTCCGTAGGAAGGCGCGGTGTATATCATGGGGTTTTGGGGTTGTGAAGGGCCGGAGCAGGGGGAATTTTACCCTGTATTTCAGTGGTTTAGGCCGCTTTCACATCCTTATCATACACCAATTGGCCCATAGCCGGGCTTCCGCGATGGGGCTATAACAGCACCAATTTCAATAGGTTAAGGGACCAATGGCCGTCCGTCCGATTGCCCGCATGGGCGCAGAAGTGCTGAAACGCCGGGCCGAGGAGGTGACCGAATTCACCGATCCGGCGCTGCCGGCGCTGATCTCCGACATGGTGGAAACCATGGTCGCCGCCCACGGCGTGGGTCTGGCGGCGCCCCAGATTGGCGTGCCCAAGCGCATTGTCATGTTTTTCGTGCCAGCCGGGCGCAACAACGGCGTCGATGTGCCTCTGACGGTGATGATCAACCCCGTCATCACGCCGCTGACGCCCGAAACCAACGACGACTGGGAAGCCTGCCTGTCGGTGCCGGGGCTGACCGGTAAGGTGCCGCGCTATAATTCCATTAGATATTCCTGGCAGGACATCCACGGCCAGCGCTTCGAGCGCACGGCCGAGAATTTCCATGCCCGCGTGGTCCAGCACGAATGCGACCACCTGGACGGCGTGCTCTACCCCATGCGCATCACTGATCTGACCACGCTGTCGTTCGTAGATACTTTAAAGGCCGAAGCCGAAGCCAAGGGCGAGGAGCTGGAGTTGGACGAAGAGGGCGAGGCCGCCGCATGAGCACGACCGCCGTTCCCGACAAGCAGGCGCGCCGCGATGCGTTGGTCATGGCGGCCTTGAAGCACGTGCCCTTCGACGGTTGGACGATGGCCGCCTTGCAGCGCGCGGCAACCGATGCGGGCCAGGCCGCGCATGAGGCCGAGATGCTGTTCGCGGGCGGCGTTCCCGAAGCGGTGGCGCATTTCGTCGCGATGGCCGACAGATTGATGGTTGAGGATTACGCCAAGCTGGAGACAGCGAAACTGAAGCACCGCGAGAAGATTGCCGGCATCGTGCGCGCCCGTTTGGAACGCTGGACGCCGCACCGCGAGGCTGTGCGCCGGGCGCTGGCGTTATCGCCCATGCCGTCCATGGCGGGCCGGACGCTGAAAGGGGCCTATGCCACGGTGGACACCATGTGGAAGGCGGTGGGCGACAAATCCATCGATTTCAGTTTCTACACCAAGCGCGCGCTGCTGGCGGGGGTCTACGGATCGACGTTGCTGTTCTGGCTGGAGGACCGCAGCGAAGGGTGCGCGGCCACCTGGGCGTTTCTGGACCGGCGCATCGACAACGTGATGCAGGTTCCCAAGTTGCGTAGCCGGATTACGGAACGCTTGGAAAAATTGCCGACGCCGGGCCGTGCGCTGGCGAAACTCACCGGATTACGCTCGGGGCGGCGCACCGTCTGAATTTTATTTGCCTGAACGCTTTGTCATGCGGGCGGGCCGCCGGTTACAGACATGATACAAAACCGACATTTCGCAGACACGCTGATGCGCCAATGTCGCTTTATCACAATGTGTTCTGACGCT
Organism: Rhodospirillaceae bacterium; assembly: GCA_016793085.1. Lineage (GTDB taxonomy): Bacteria > Pseudomonadota > Alphaproteobacteria > Rhodospirillales > Rhodospirillaceae. The sequence continues at coordinate 3,643 of JAEUKM010000054.1, read as the reverse complement.
TACCATATCTAGGTTATTCCACCGATGGATGCCCGTTCGCCGTTGCCGGCCAAGCCGACCTTTCAAGCCCGCTTACAGGACGTAACGGGCAGGGCAGCAGCCCTGCCGCGCCCCGTGCTGATCGCCGTTGCCGTTGTGCTGATCGCCGGAGCGGGCTGGCTGATCTGGGGCGGAGGCGCGGGTACCGAAACCAAAACGACGACGCAGAAGGTGGTGCTGGGCGATGTCGAAGACACCGTCACCGCTGTCGGCAAGCTGCAACCCTTGCAATACGTCGATGTGGGTACGCAGGTGTCGGGCCAGTTAAAGAAACTGCACGTCACCTACGGCGCCACGGTGACGCAAGGGCAGTTGCTGGCCGAGATCGATCCCACCATCTACCAGGCGCGGGTGAACGCGGGCGAGGCGGCGCTGCTGAACCTGAATGCGCAACTCTCGCAGCGCCAGGCCGAACGCACGCTGCTTCAGCAGCAGCTCAATCGCCAGACGCAGCTGCTGGCCGAGAACGCCACCAGCCAGAACGAGTACGACACTTCGCTGTCGCAGACCAAGGTGAACGCGGCCCAGATCGAAGCCTTGGGCGCGCAGATTAAACAACAGACCTCGACCCTCAACGCCGACCGCGCCAACCTGGGCTACACGCAAATCTTCGCGCCCATGTCGGGCGTGGTGGTGGACGTGATCGCCAAGCAAGGCCAGACGCTGAACGCCAACCAGACCGCGCCCATTATCCTGCGCATCGCCGACCTTGATACGATGACGGTGTACGCGCAAGTCTCCGAGGCTGATGTCACGAAATTGCGCACGGGCATGAATGCCTATTTCACCACCCTGGGCCAGACCGGGCGGCGGCGCTACGGCACGCTGCGCCAGATCATTCCGACGCCCGAAGTGGTGAACAACGTCGTGCTGTATAACTCGCTGTTCGACGTGCAGAACCCCGATCATGACCTCTACACCCAGATGAGCGCGCAGGTGTTCTTCCTGGTGGGCGAGGCGAAGAACGTACCCATCGTGCCCGTCGCGGCCTTGAAGCCCGCCGCCCGCCCGCAGCGGGACGGAACAGGCGCGCCTGCTGATGGCGCCGCACGTGACGCCGCGCCTCGCGAAGGCAATGCGCGCCCGCCGCGTAATCCCGACGGGGCCAAGACTTTCATGGTGCGCGTGAAGAACGGCGGCGATGTGGAAGAACGCACCGTGACCATCGGTGTGATGAACCGCTTGGTCGCCGAGGTGAAATCGGGCCTTAATGTCGGCGATGAAGTCGTCATCGACGCGCCCACCGCCGCCGCCCGTCCGCAGACGGGCCAGGGCAACAACCGGGGGCCGCGCATTTGAACGTCCTCGGCCAACCCATCGGCACGGCGACACCAGCGCAGTCGCAGGCGCAGACGCAAGCCAGCGCCGACACGCCCATCATTTCGCTGCGCGGCATCCGCAAAACCTTCAGCCGGGGCGACTTGGCGGTGGAAGTCCTGCACGGTGTGTCGCTCGACATCTACCCTGGCGAGTTCGTCGCCATCATGGGCGCGTCGGGTTCGGGCAAATCGACACTGATGAACCTGATCGGCTGCCTCGATAGACCTACATCTGGCAGTTACCGCTTCGCCGGGCAGGAAGTGTCCGAGCTTGACCCCGACGAACGCGCGCTTTTGCGCCGCGAGGCTTTCGGGTTCATTTTCCAGCAGTACAACCTGCTCGCCACATCGAATGCGGTTGAGAACGTGGAAGTGCCGGCGGTGTATGCGGGGCTGCTGCATCACCAGCGCGTGGCCCGCGCGCAAGACCTGTTGACCTCGCTGGGTCTGGGCGACCGGCTGGACCACAAGCCCAGCCAGCTTTCGGGCGGGCAGCAGCAGCGCGTGTCGATTGCCCGCGCACTGATGAACGGCGGTGCGGTGATTCTGGCCGACGAGCCCACCGGCGCGCTCGACAGCAAGAGCGGCGAGGACGTGATGCATCTGCTGAACGACCTCAACGCCAAGGGCCATACCATTCTGCTCATCACCCACGATGCGGGTGTCGCCAAAAAGGCCAAGCGCATCATAGAAATCCACGACGGCGAGATTGTGGCCGACAGCGGCCGCTCTGCCACTGCGGCCGCCGTACCTTTGTTGCCGCCGCCGGTGAATGCGGGCCAGGCCAGCGACGGCGTGAAGATGCCGGACGTGATGGAAGCGGGCAAAATGGCCTTGCGGGCCCTGCGCACCAACCTGCTGCGCACGCTCCTGACATTGCTAGGCATCATCATCGGTGTGGCGTCGGTGGTGGCGATGCTGGCCATCGGCAACGGCGCGAAGCAGGACGTGCTGGACCGCATGGCGTCGATGGGCACCAATCTTCTGCTGGTGCGTCCCGGCGCGCCCAACCTGCGCATGGCCGACGGCGTGCGCGCCACCCTGACCATGGAAGATGCCGAGGCCTTGTCCAGCGTCGACAATGTGTCCGAAGCCGTGCCCGAGTACGCGGGCAATGTGACCGTGCGCTACGGCAACATGGACGCCCAGACGCAGTTCAACGCCACCACGCCCGGCTACACCGTCGCCCGCGACTGGACGGTGGACCGCGGCGCGTTCTTCACCCGTGAGGAAATGCTGGACTATGCGCCCGTGGCCGTCATCGGCACCACCGTGGCCAAGGCGCTGTACCCGGCCGGGGCCGATCCCATTGGTACCTACATCATCGTGAATAATATTCCTTTCCTGGTCATCGGCATCATGCATCCGAAGGGCGCCAACAACTTCGGCCAAGATATGGATGATATCGTCTTCGCGCCATTTACAACGGGCGCGCTTCGCGTGTTCGGGCAGCGTTATGCGCGCTCCATCACCGTGGCGGTGGAAGATCTGGCACGTATCGACGAGACGCAAGCCGCCGTGACGGAACTGTTGAAGGCCCGCCACGGCATGGAAGATTTCCAGATCCGTAACATGGCGTCCGTCATCGAGGCCCGCACCGAAACGCAGGACACGCTGACAATTCTATTAGGCTCCATCGCCGCCATCTCGCTGCTGGTGGGCGGCATCGGGGTCATGAACATCATGCTGGTCAGCGTCACCGAGCGTACGCGTGAGATCGGCGTGCGCATGGCCACGGGCGCCCGCAAGATCAACATCCTGCTGCAATTCAACACCGAGGCCCTGGTGGTGTGCGCCATCGGCGGGTTCATCGGTGTGATGATCGGGTTGCTGACGGCTTTTGCCTTCGCAAGCTTCGGCAAACCTGTGCTGTATTCGGCGGGCCCTGTGATCCTGGCGTTCACCTGCGCCTTCGCCACCGGTCTGTTGTTCGGCTATCTGCCGGCGCGCAAAGCCGCCAACCTCGATCCCGTTGTTGCCCTTGGCGCTGATTAGGCCGCTGCGATGAAAAAGTTTGGCGCAAGTGTTTCCATGCTGGTGCTGTTGGCCGCGTGTGCGGCCCCCCAGCCGCCCAAGGTGAACGTGCCAGCGCAGTTCATCATGGCCCCCGACGAAATGGCCACCGTTGATATGGCAGGGGGTGTGTGGCCCAGCGCGACGTGGTGGACGTCCTTCGAGAACAGCGAGCTTTCCGCCCTTATCGACACGGCTGCGGCCAACAACCGCAACTTGAAGGCCGCCGCCGCGCGTATTCTACAGGCCGAGGCGCAAGCCAAGTCCGCCGG